>JAXJRQ010000126.1:0-10863 GCA_036310525.1 Clostridia bacterium | reverse complement strand
GTGTAAAGGGGGCTGGCGCCGAAGGCGACTGGGGGATTGTAAAATCAGCATTATTGTTAATTATATACGAACAATCCCTCCGAGTTTTGCTACGCAAAACCCACCTCCCTTTACACAAGGGAGGCTCTCGCTTCGATTATTCATCATCCCGATAAATTACAATTTACACAATTAAACAAAACAAATTGTACAAAAACTGCTAATGTATAAAAAATTTCCACGTTGACATTTGCATATTATTGTAGTATAATCTTTAATTATACTTAAAAGGAGGTCTCAGTAAAATGTTTGACGGAATCGACATGACTGCAAATCTGGAGTTTCTTGTAAGAATTATTCTTTCGGGTATATGTGGTCTGATTATCGGTTACGAGAGAAAAACACGAGGTAAAGGTGCAGGTGTCCGTACACATATGATTGTTGCACTTGCGGCGTCTCTGATGATGGTTATATCCAAGTACGGTTTTTCCGACATGGAATCAATAGCCGGCATCAAAGGTGCAGATGGTTCGAGAATTGCATCGCAGATTGTAACGGGTGTGGGTTTTCTTGGTGCAGGTATGATTTATGTACATAAGAATTCTATAAGCGGACTGACAACTGCGGCGGGAATCTGGGCAACATCGGGTATAGGAATGGCAATCGGTTCAGGTATGTATTTTATCGGAATAGCTTCAACGATTGTGATATTTATATCCCAGATTATTCTGCACAGAGATTTGAAATTTATGCAGATGCCTCAGGAAATCACCATCAAACTGACTATGGAAGAATCCGAAGAAGCAACAGAATATGTCAGGGGACTTTTTGAAAGCCAGCAATGGCAGGTGGAAAAGTTTAAATCCGCACGTCACGACGGTCTTGTTGACCTGACGCTTGACATTATTGTACCGCACGGATATGCAGCAAAGGACTTCTTTGATGCGGCTGAGGACAGAAAATTTATCTTGTCCTTTTCTATATCGTAAAAAGCAACTGTGTTGAAACAGTTGCTTTTTGTATGCATAATAAAAGTTGTTCAAACACTTAAAAACAGACAGGCAAGCCTGTCTGTTTTTTCTGTTTTATTCTTCATCATCGCCGACTGAAACTGCGGCAGTAGGTGAGGCGGAAACATCGGGATTATAGTCAATATCATCAAGTCTGTGGAAGGTATATCCCTGTTCGGTGAGATATTCAATCACTGACGGCAATGAATCGGCAGTTGCCTGTTTTGTTGAAGCGTCATGCATCAGTACTACGAGGTTGTTATAGCCGTCCATGCTCTTTTTCAGATATTCAAGAAGTTCTTTTGCGTTTTTTGTTTTGCCTTCTGCATCGCCGTTTAATGCGTTCCAGTCAATATAATAGAAATCCATTTCCTTTAATGTTTTCTTATATGCCTGTTTTTCGGATGCATGGTCACCTGCGTTATAGCTGCCACCGGGGAAACGCATAAGTCTGAAAGCTTCGCCTTTATTTTCATTTCCGACGCTGTTTATAAGCTTCTGAGTTTTTTCGATTTCACTTCTAAAATCCTCTTCCGTGTCATACAAATTATTGTAGTTATGACTGTAGGAGTGATTTGCTATAAGATGTCCTTCTTCATAAACACGTCTTGCCATATCTGTGTTCGAGGAGATGTATGAACCAACTTGGAAGAAGGTTGCCTTTACGTTGTATTTTCTTAATGCGTCAAGAATCTGAGGTGTTATATTTTTTGTCGGACCGTCATCAAAGGTAAGATAACAACGCTTGGACTGCCCTGATTTTGCAATAATTTTAAGTAAATCATTTTCTTCCGAGGCAGGCGGCAGATTAAGAATTTTTGTGTTGCGTGCTTCGGGAGTACTTACGGGAATAGGTTCTGTACTCTGCAATTCTTCGTTATTTATGTTTTCGACATTTTCAGAATTATTTGAAGAAATTGCCGCACAAATAACTGCTATAAGACCTATAAGTACAACTAATATTATAACCGCACGAATGCGCTTTTTACGAAGACGCTCACGTCTTTTGCGCTCTCTGCGTCTGTTTTCAAATTCGCTTTGCGTTGCCATTAAAATCACCTCATTAGAATAGATACTTCTATTATATACTGTTTTTCGGAAAAATTCAACACAAATTTTGAAAAATGAGCAGATATTTGCAATAAAATGAAATATATTGTCGAAAGTGCTGTAAATAGCGGAAACATTTTGACAAATTTAATAAAAGGAGATGCTTAGAATGAAGAAATTAATTATGTGTGTTGCCCTTGTATGCCTTGCTGGTTGTGCAAAACAAACGGACGAGGTTACTTTGCCTCAAACTACACCCCAGCCGCAGACACCTGTGCCTACGGTGTCTGCAACGCTTTCACCAAAGGAGTATGAGAGTTTAAACTCAAAAGGTACGGGATGGGGACTTGTGAAGAAAAAGGGTGCACCGCCCGAGATAGATGCAAAGGGTGCACAAATGCTTGAAAATAATAATGGATTCTACATGGATAAAAGCGGCGAAAAAACGCTTTATCTGACCTTTGATGAAGGCTATGAAAACGGCTTTACGTCAAAGGTTCTTGATGTTCTTGCGAAAGAAAATGTCCCTGCGGCATTTTTTGTGACAGGGCCATATCTTAAAAATCAGACTGAGCTGATACAGCGCATGATTGACGAGGGACATATTGTAGGCAATCATACGGTAAATCATCTGAATTTACCAATGCAGACAGTTGAAACGGTTAAAAGCGAGCTTGACGGACTCAACAAAATGTGTGAGAGTATGTACGGAGTCAGTATGAGTTATATGCGTCCGCCTGAGGGTGAATACAGCGAAAAGGTTCTTGCGGCGGCAAAGGACATGGGGTATAAAACCGCAATGTGGAGCTTTGCGTATAAGGACTGGGATGTGAATATCCAGAACGGTGCTGATTATGCATATAATCAGATTGTACCTTATCTGCACGATGGTGCAGTTATACTTCTTCATGCGGTTTCATCGGACAATGCCGATGCTCTTGAAAGAGTAATACAGCATGCCAAATCGGAAGGATATACCTTTAAGAGTCTGGATGATTTAGTAATTCAGTGAAAACCAAATAATGCAGCTTGTCGAATTATACCGAATTTTTAGCGCAAATGTTACAAAAACATTACTAAAGAATGTATATTTTATACTAATTATGAGAAAATACGATAACATTATTGACCTTTTTGCAATTTTAGGGTAGAATAATAATGATAACATGGAGGAAGATGCATGAGAATAATTTCCGGTATAAGAAGAGGACATAAGCTCTTTGAGTTTGAAGGCGACGATGTGCGTCCGACAACTGACAGAGTGAAAGAATCTATTTTTAATATCATACAGAACTATGTACCGGATGCGTCTGTCCTGGATATGTTTTGCGGCAGCGGTGCATTGAGTTTTGAAGCTGTTTCGAGAGGTGCGCAAAAAGCAGTGTGTATCGATTCCGATCCCGCTTCGGTTGATATTATACGCAAAAATGCCAAGGCTTTGCGCTTTGAAGAGTTTTGCGAAATATTGACTATGTCGTGTATGGACTATAAGTCTTCGGGGGAAAGTTTTGATATAATTTTTCTTGACCCTCCGTATAATAAAGGCTTTATAGAGCCTGTTCTTAATCATATTGTGGAACAGAAGCTTCTGGCTGATGATGGCATTGTAGTCCTTGAAAGTGATGATACGGATTTTCACGGTGAGATACCCGGTCTTTGCATTTACAGGCAAAAACGATACGGGCGCACTTATATTACCGTATATAAAAAAGGATAATTCAAATGAGAACAGCTGTTTATCCGGGAAGTTTTGACCCGATAACTAATGGTCATCTTGACATAATCGAACGTGCAAGCCGTATTTACGATAAGGTCGTAGTCGGTGTGCTTAATAATTCAAATAAGAAACCGCTTTTTTCTGTCGGGGAAAGAATTGAACTGATAAAAAGTGTTACAGGACACATAGATAATGTTGAGGTCGATTCTTTTGACGGACTTCTGGTTGATTTTGTTAAATCAAAGGAAGCAAGTGTTATTGTTAAGGGTCTGCGTACTGTATTGGACTTTGAGTACGAATTTCAGATGGCACTTCTTAATAAGGCGCTTAATCCGGAGTATGAGACTGTGTTTCTTATGACTGATACGAAGTATTCGTATATAAGCTCAAGCATGGTCAAGGAACTGGCGGGTTTTAACGGTGATTTGACAGGTCTTGTACCGCACGAAATTGTTGAAAAAATTAAAGAAAAATACAAGTAATGAAAGGAATTGATAGGGATGGATATGGATATGGATATCATGGAAATTATCGACATGATGGAGGAGACTATTGACAAGGCTTCATCAGTGCCTCTGACAGGTAAGGTAATGCTTGATAAGGACGAGTTACTCGATTATATTCAGGAAATTCGTTTGGTGTATCCGGATGAACTTAAGGAAGCAAAATGGGTTAAGGAGGAAAGACAGAGAATTCTTTCCGAGGCTGAATCAAGAGCTGAAACTATTCAGAAGAATGCTGAAGAAACCCAGATGCAGTTGATTGACGAGCATGAAATTACAAAGTGTGCTTATGAGCAGGCTAATGAGCTTGTTAACAGCGCACAGCAGAAGGCTATGGAAATTAAGACTGATACAGATCAGTATGTTGACGATGTTTTGAATGATGTTGAACATCGTTTAGATCTTCTTCTGAGAAAAGTTCGTGAAGACAGAGGTTATTTTAATAATAACTAATTCCATATAATATAAAAACAATAGAGTTGGGCGGGTGCTCAACTCTATTTGAGGTTATATACAACCGAAAAAAAGGGGGATTAAGATGCTTTCAGATATTGAAATTGCTCAGGGAGCAAAAATGAAGCACATTCGTGAAATTGCGGCAACAATCGGAGTTTCGGATGAGGAACTGGAATACTACGGAAAATACAAAGCCAAGCTTGGACGTGAGGTAAGCGAAAAATTTGCAAATGCAAAGAACGGAAAGCTTGTTCTTGTAACAGCAATTAATCCTACACCGGCAGGTGAGGGGAAAACAACTACCACAATAGGTCTTGGCGACGCATTGACAAGGATGGGTAAAAAATGTGTTCTTGCGCTTCGTGAACCGTCTTTAGGTCCTGTTATGGGTGTTAAAGGCGGAGCGGCAGGCGGCGGCTACAGTCAGGTTGTTCCGATGGAGGATATAAATCTGCACTTTACCGGCGATATGCACGCAATTACAGCGGCAAATAACCTTTTATCGGCTATGATTGATAATCATATCAAGCAGGGAAATGAGCTTGATATTGACGTGACAAATATAGTATGGAAGCGTGTTACAGATACTAACGACAGAGCTTTGAGAAAAACAATTGTCGGTATGGGCGGAAAGCTCAATGGCGTTCCCCGTGAAGACGGATTCATGATAACTGTTGCTTCGGAAATCATGGCAATTCTGTGTCTTGCAGAGAATATTGATGACCTCAAAAAGCGCATGGGTGAAATTATAATCGGATACAACACAAGCGGTATGCCCGTAAAAGCATCAGACCTCAAAGCAGAGGGTGCAATGGCGGCGCTTATGAAGGATGCGATTAAACCTAATCTTGTTCAGACTCTTGAACACACACCTTGTCTGATACACGGCGGTCCGTTTGCAAATATTGCTCACGGCTGTAATAGTGTGCAGGCAACAAAGCTTGCTATGAAGATGGCGGACTACACTATTACGGAAGCAGGCTTCGGTGCCGATTTAGGTGCTGAAAAGTTTATGGATATAAAATGCCGTTTTGCAGGCATTCATCCTGACGCAATTGTTATCGTTGCAACTGTAAGAGCACTCAAGTATAACGGCGGCGTTAAAAAGGCTGATTTGCAGACTCCCGATGTTGAGGCTCTAAAGCGAGGTATCGTTAATCTGCAAAAGCATATTGAAAACATGAAAAATTTTGGTGCGCCCGTGGTGGTTGCGGTTAACCGTTTCCATACAGATTCGCAACAAGAACTTGATACTGTTATTTCCATGTGTAATGAATGGGGCGCTGAGTGTGCGCTTAGCGAAGTGTTTGCAAAGGGCGGCGAAGGCGGTACAGAGCTTGCTAAAAAGGTTCTTGATGCGATTAATTCGGGAACAGCACAGTATAATCCGATGTATGACATTGAAATGTCAATTGCAGACAAGCTTAATGCGATTGTAACAAAGGTTTACGGCGGAAATGGAGTAATCTTCTCAAAGAAGGCTGCGAAGCAGATAAAACGTCTTGAAGAGCTGGGTCTTGATAAAAAGCCGGTGTGTGTTGCAAAGACGCAGTATTCATTGTCGGATGATGCCGCACTCCTTGGCAGACCTTCAGACTTTAGTGTTACAATAAACGAAATCAGAATATCAAACGGTGCCGGATTTATTGTTGCCGAGGCAGGAGACATTATGACCATGCCGGGACTTCCGAAAATTCCGGCGGCTGAAAATATTGACATTAATAATGATGGTATAATTTCGGGACTGTTTTGATAAAATTTTGAAAGGGAAAATCATATGGAATATATATCAAATTCATGTGAAGAAACAGAAAAAATTGCATATGATTTTTCAAAGAAACTGCAATCAGGTGATGTGGTTTGTATGTACGGTGATATGGGTGTCGGTAAAACGGCATTTGTTCACGGACTTGCAAAAGGACTCGGAATAAATGAGCCTATTACAAGTCCCACATTTACAATTGTAAATGAGTATTACGGCAAATTCACATTATATCATTTCGATGTTTATCGAATTGATGACCCTGATGAAATGTATGAAATAGGATATGATGAATATATTGACGGCGACGGTGTTTGTGTGATTGAATGGCCGCAGTTGATTGATGAAATACTTCCCGAAAAGAGGTATAATATTCACATTTCCAAAAACTACGACGAGCATGATGACTATAGAAAAATAATAATAGAGGCTGTATAAATGAAAGTTTTGGCTGTAGATACGTCTTCTAATGTTGCAACAGTTGCGGTGGTAGAGGATGGAAAACTACTTGGGGAATCGGTTCTTAATCATGGAAAAACACATTCCCAGAAAATTATGGTTATGATTCAGAAGCTGATGGAAGACCTTGAGCTTTCCGTAAATGACATTGATGTGTTTGCGGCGGCAAACGGACCGGGTTCGTTTACGGGGTTGAGGATTGGCGTTGCTACCATAAAAGCACTTGCGCACAGCGTAAATAAGCCTGTAGTGGGAATAAGCACGCTTGCCGGTCTTGCGTATAATCTGCCGCACTGCGAGCATATTATTGTTCCGATAATGGACGCAAGAAGGAATCAGGTCTATACTGCATCCTATATATGGGATGAGGATGGATTTAAGGAGCTTAGTGCTGATGAAGCAATATCAATTGAGGAGTGCGTAGACAGTTGCGGCGAATTTCTTGATACTGTATTTGTCGGTGATGGTGTGTATGTTCATGAAGAATATATTCGTGAACGCCTCGGCGAAAATGCGCATTTTGCACCGCCGACGGCTCTGATGCAGCGTGCATCATCAATCGCTATGCTTGCTCTTATGAAAGCAAAGCAAGGCGAAACACAGCATTATTCTGAATTAAAACCGTTCTATCTGCGTAAATCGCAGGCAGAGCGTGAATATGAAGAAAGACACAAGGGGGAAGCAGAATGATAGCAATAGGATGCGATCATGGTGGTTTTGAGCTTAAAAATCATGTAATTAAATATTTACAGGATAAAGGCTATGAGGTTAAGGATTACGGTACATACAGCGAGGAGAGCGTAGACTATCCCGACTGTGCAAAGCCTGTATGTGAGGCGGTAATAAGCGGCGAAGCTGAAAACGGTATTCTTTTTTGCGGAACGGGAATAGGGATTTCCATGGCGGCAAATAAGTATAAGGGTATCCGTGCGGCACTTTGTTCGGATGTTTACAGTGCGAAAATGACCAAACAGCATAATAATGCAAATATCATTTGTATGGGCGGTCGTGTTATAGGACGGGAGCTTGCGTTTATGATTGTGGATGCATGGCTTGAAACTGAATTTGAAGGCGGCAGACATGCAAATAGAATTGCAAAAATTCACGAAATTGAAAAATAAAATTTTTAAAAAGTAAAACAGCAGATGAAAATCTGCTGTTTTGCTTTTTAAGAAATGGTATTTATTCCAAGATGATTCATATATTTGCATATTTCGTTTATTTCTTCTGTGGTCGGCAAAATTTCGGGAAGTGTGTTTTTCATGCCGAGAGCATCATATTTTGAACCTGCATAATTATGATATGGTAAAATACGTACTTTTGTAACGTTTGATAAATCCGCTATAAATGCAGATAATTTTTTCATTTGTGATGCGTTGTATTCAGGTACATAGGGGATGCGAATTTCGGTTCTTTTGCCGCAACTGTCAATGTACTTGAGGTTGTCAAGAATCAGTTCGTTAGATTTACCGGTACATTTTATATGAACATCTTCATCAAAGGCTTTTAAGTCATACAAGAAAATATCGGTATAGGGCATTACCTTTTCAAATGCACTCCTCGGCACAAATCCGCAAGTGTCAACAGCGGTATGTATATTGTTTTGCTTGAGCCTTTTCAAAAGCTCACTGCAAAAATCAGCCTGACAAAGACACTCGCCGCCAGAAAGGGTCACACCGCCATTTGAGGAGGCATAAAAATCCTTATCCTCAAGAAGCAGCGGCAAAAGCGTTTCAACATCTTCTGCATGACCATAAAGCTTTAATGCTTCTGCAAGACAGGCTTCTTCGCATTTTCCGCATTGAACACAAAGGCTTGCATCAAAGATGTGTGCATCATTTGTAATGTTGTGTGCGCTGTGCGGACACGTAATCACACATTCACCGCAGTTTATGCATTTATGCTCAAAATATGATAGTTGGGACTTAAAAGAAATACCTTCAGGATTGTGACACCACACACAATTCAAAGGACATCCTTTAAAAAATACCGTTGTACGTATTCCGTCGCCGTCATGTACGGCAAAACGCTTTATTTCAAAAATAGTTGCTTTCATAATACTCTCCGATTGGTTTTATTAAATATTTTCGGCTCTAAGGATATATGCATCCTGTTCTTTTTTATCCATGTTATTCCATAACACATTCCAGCCGCACACACGCACCTGCAGATTTTTATATTTTTCAGGGTGTGATTGAGCATCACGAAGCATTGCTGTATCAAAAATGTTAAAGTGTATTGATGCACCGCCTTTTGCAAGGTATGTTTCGAGAACAGCCCGTAGCGCAGTGAGTCCGTCCTCGCCCTGAACCGCACTTGGATGCAACATTGCATCAAGACAAAAACCGTTGGTGCAAAGCGAAGAGTCGATTTGTGTTGCAGATTTTATAAGCGCTGTAATTCCGTTTCTGTCGGAACCGGGAGCGGGTGATGCATTTTTTGAGGTTTCATCACCGTGTTTTCTTCCGTCAGGTGTAGCGCATGTGCTTTCACCGTGAATTATAAATGCACGTGCTGAATGCATTTCAAGCAGATATTTTCCGCCGTGACTGTTTACTTGACCGGCATAAATATCATGTACAAAACGTGTAATTGCGGCGGCATAGCTGTCAGCCATAAAGTCGCCGTTTCCGTAACGATGCTTTGTTTTAAGTGCCTGCGCACGAAGCTTTTCGTAGCCGTTCCAGTCGTTTGCAAGAGCTGCTTTAAGCTCGGGTAACGAAACGATTTTCTTCTCAAATACAAGCTCATAAATTGCCATGAGTGAGTCTACTGTGCTTCCGAGTCCTGATATAAGTATATCTGTTGTGTTTTCAATTCCGCCGTCGATAGCGTCTGTCATTGAGGTTACACAGTCGGTTTGCGTTGCTGAGAAGAGTAGTGATGGGTTTATTTCGCTGATTTTTGTTTCGAGGATGTTTCTTGCATCCACATATCCTTTAAGGGTGTGTTTTAATTGAGCGAGATAGGCTTTGTAAAAATCATCAAAGGTTGTGAAAGTTTCAATTTCACCCGCTTTTATACTTACCTGTTTTTGAGTGATGTACATTGTGACATTATTGACTCTTTCTACATTCTAATATTTCTCAGACGATAGAGCTGAAAACCTTGATAAAATCAGGGTTTTCAGCTCTTTTTTTGTCCCTTTTCAGCTTGGTTTCTGCAATCTTCAAAAACTATGCTTTTTGCATAAATAATTCATTTTGGGCAAAACGAGGGCAAAACAAAAATGCACTTAAAAACCGATAATAAACGTATGAAAGGTTGAGTTATGGAATCAAATTGGAAGGACTTTTGCGAAGGTTGGCTTGCTGACGAGCCTGACTGCTTAACGGTTCTAGAAATTAAGCGAATTACAGGCTACTGCAAATCATCGGTTCAGGGTTGGATTGACAGAGGTCTTATTACTGCCTATCAGACAAGGCGGTCAAATAAGATACCGAAATCGTCGCTGCTCGGATTTATGGCAAGTAATTACTTTCGCAATATGCATGTGAAATCAAAAAAGCTGAAAGAAAAACTAATTGAGTTTGAAAGGATGGATTGATTTATGAATGTTGATTATATCAAATACTGTGGGATGTTTGCCAGGAAAGAAATATTGAATGTTATCAACTTATAATTAATGCTAGTGATTATATATTATCTCGAGAATTATTAACATCAGAATCTTTCATCTTTGACAAAGAAAAGGAAGAGCAATATATAAATCTTATTGCAGAACATACAGTTATTCTAAGTGAGAAAATGAAAACAAATACTCAGTCGTTAATAAAAGCTATAGAAGATGGGAATTTCGAAGCAACTTCTATGATTAATGTATTAACATATATGTTAGATTTCTTAAGTGATGCATATTTTATGAAAATTTCCTTTAATCGTTTTTGCAAGAACACAGGTGCCACCACAGATGATGTTATAAGCAAT
>JAXJRQ010000125.1:0-2042 GCA_036310525.1 Clostridia bacterium | reverse complement strand
TCGTCCCGTTGTTATGTTCACGGGCGGATGTGGGCATCCGCCCCTACAAGAGTAAATTATATATAGTTGCAAACAATTATCCCGCCGTAGGGACAGGCGTCCTCGACTGTCCGTTTATGGTTAATTTTACACGGACCGTCTGGAAGCCGGTCCCTACAATCATCATTGTAAACACAACGACAAATTACAATTTGTTTTCCTTATGTATCAAAAACCGAATTATGGATAATAATGTTAAAAAAAGATAATTCGGAGGAATACAACATGACAAAAACAAAAAAAGTAATATTTGTTTCAACATATGCATTATTAATAGTAGGCTTCTTTTTCGGTGGATATGCCTTAGGCAATAACCGTAACCGTGAAGTGGTGCAGACGGTATCAGAGCAGGCAGTGCCGGTAATAGGAGATAAAGTCAGTACCGAAATCTATTATCTGATATTAAACGACGGTATTTTGGATTTCTACAGTATAGTTGACGGTGAAAAGAGTCTTATTGCATCGGAAAACATCAGCGAAAATATTTATCCGACAGATGATATGCGTGACTTGAAAAACGGTGTTACATTCGACAATATTGAGGATGCACAGGCTCTGTTTGAAAATTTTGTATCTTAAATATGAACAATTTGTAAAAACGCAGAATTAAAGAAAAACAGAGGAAAATTGAGTAAATAGAAGAAAAAACATGAAAACTGAACCTAAACGGCATTATTTACCGTTTGATTATTCAGTGAAAAAAGCACATAATAGCTTTGTTAGCACTCGAAGTCGTCGAGTGCTAACAAAGCTATTTGAAAATTATATTAGGAGGTAATATATATGAGTATCAAACCATTGGCAGACAGAGTAGTAATAAAAATGCTTGAAGCTGAGGAAACAACAAAAGGCGGAATTATCCTTACATCAAAGGCGCAGGAAAAGCCTGAGGTTGCAGAGGTTGTTGCAGTAGGCCCCGGCGGTGTTGTGGACGGTAAGGAAATCGTTATGGAGGTCGCTGTAGGCGATAAGGTACTTATTTCAAAGTATGCAGGTACAGAGGTTAAGGTTGACGGTGAGGAATATACAATTCTTCGTCAGTCGGATATTCTTGCAAAGGTTGAATAATTTATATAGAAAGGCGATGTTTTATTATGGCAAAAGAAATTAAATACGGACAGGAAGCAAGACACGCTCTTGAAAGCGGTATTAATCAGCTTGCTGATACAGTAAAAATCACATTGGGACCCAAGGGCAGAAATGTAGTTCTTGCAAAGAAATTCGGTGCTCCGCTTATCACAAATGACGGTGTAACGATTGCTAAGGAAATTGAGCTTGATGATGCATTTGAAAATATGGGTGCACAGCTCGTTAAGGAAGTTGCAACAAAGACAAATGACGTTGCAGGTGACGGTACAACAACAGCTACACTTCTTGCACAGGCGCTTGTAAGAGAAGGTCTTAAAAATGTAGCTGCAGGTGCTAACCCCATGATTGTCAGAAAGGGTATTCAGAAGGCAGTTGATGTTGCTGTTAAAAATCTTGTTGCTTCAGCTAAAGAAGTTTCAGGTAAGGAAGACATTGCAAGAGTTGCGGCTGTCTCGGCGGCAAATGAAGAAATCGGTGAACTTATTGCCGATGCAATGGAAAAGGTTACATCAGACGGCGTAATCACAGTTGAAGAATCAAAAACTGCAGAAACATATTCAGAAATCGTTGAAGGTATGCAGTTTGACAGAGGCTACATCACACCTTACATGGTAACAGACACAGAAAAAATGGAAGCTGTTATTGATGATGCTTTGATACTTATCACAGACAAGAAGATTTCAAATATTCAGGAAATTCTTCCACTTCTTGAACAGGTTGTTCAGGCAGGCAAGAAGATGGTTATTATCGCAGAGGATGTTGAAGGCGAAGCTTTATCAACATTAATCGTTAATAAGTTGAGAGGCACATTCACATGTGTTCCCGTTAAGGCTCCCGGCTTCGGTGACAGACGTAAGGAAATGCTTCAGGATATAGCTGTTCTTACAGGCGGTCAGGTTATAAGCGAAGAGCTT
>JAXJRQ010000124.1:0-3577 GCA_036310525.1 Clostridia bacterium | reverse complement strand
TCATTGTAGTATCTCAAAAGGTTCTTGAAATCGTATCTGTCAACTCGCTTTATGCCCGTTGTTGAACTGTCGTTAGCCATAAATGATACTACAAAGTAGTCACCGGGTTTGATGTTTGCTTCGACAGTTTTCATTTTCTGATTATCAATATATGACCTTGTTGTATATCCCGAAACTGCAAGATTATTCTTGGTTGTATTCACATAATAATCCGCAACATATCTTCCCCAGCCTTCTCTGGGCCATATATTGCCCTGAGTCGCCGACAATGACGCATAATCCTGAACAATTGAATCACCTGCTACGTAAATTGTACATTCGGCATTAGTCGGAACATATACGTCTGTAAGCGGCATCATTGAAGCCATAGAATCAAATACCATTACCTTAACAGTGCATCCTGTAACATCAGCCGGCAGTGTAATATCAGTTTCAACGGTTGTTCTTACATCAACCTCTGCATCTGCAAGAGCCTTCGGTACAAACTGTACGGAAGCAAGAGTTTTGTTCTCATTATATACTGCAACAATAACATCGCCGTTTGTGTTATATTCTGCAAGCTTTGTAACGTTTACGCCTGTAATTTTTCCGCCGTTTGTCATATACACTGCTTCTGTGCCATCCGCATTTGCGAAATTAACCGAACCGATTTTTACTGATTCGTTCTTGAACTTAAAGTCTGCGTATGCCTTACAGAGTGTATCGTTTGCAACCTCTACATCCGCAAGCGAAGCTTTATTTTCATAAACTGACTTTGCTGTATCAAGTGCACTATTAAAGGTGTTGAGGATTTCATCCGTAACAACATAATTTTCAGAGTCGTTAACCTTATCTATACCCTTTCTGATTGAGGTTATGAGCTGTCCGTAATTTACGGGTTCATAATCAAGACCATAGCATCTTGAAACCTTTACATTATCGATATATGCCTTACCGTTTGATATTTCAAACGCAAGCTTATCATATGTGCCCTCACTTACAAGAAGATCTCTGCCGAAATCAGTTGTTGACAGTGATACAAGATTGTTTCCGTCAATGTAGAGCTTTGTATTCTTGCCATACGCCGCACCGTCATCACCTGTCACACGGGTTACAAGCCTTACAGTATACCACTTGCCGTCTTTAAGCTCGTTATATCTTCTGTATGTGCCGTCCTTCTTAGAAATCATGTTGAATGAGTCTGTATCAATTTTTATGATTGATGCATCTGTGCCGTCACTGTCCTGTAATTTAACATTCAAAACTGCATTTTCATTTGCATTGAAATCTTCGGTTTTTACGTCAAATTCTGTAACTATGATTGTATTTTCACCGTATTCGGTAGTGAAAAGATCAGTTCCTTCCGAAAGCTGTGCTTCTGTTGATGTAGTCAATTCAAGAGCATTGCCGATTGCATAAGCACCATCTGCAACAACTGTACCGTTTATTGAAGCTGATGCTTCAAAGTCATCATCAAACAGAATAACTGAATTGCACTTATCAAGCTTTTCCGTTACTGCCTTTGATTTTGCAACAACTTCTGCAATCTGAGCATCGGTTGAAGTCGCCTGATTTGTGTATACTTCTTTAAGGTCTGCAACAACTGCATCATATTCAGCTTCAACAGCCGCATAACGTGCAGGATATGTATCTATCAATGCACCTTCTTCTGTTTTCCTTCTCAGTTCAAGGACAAGTGATGATAAGTCCTTAACGGGCGAAGGATTTGCTGCATTTTCAAGATTATACTGATTTATACGCAGATTATCCACATAAAGAGCGTAGTCATCAGCATTTTCAATTTTATTCGGGCTGAAATATATACGGTTTATACATGTACTTTCAACAGCCGGATATGTTTTCTCCTCACCAACCATTATTGACTTACTGCTTATATTGGTAAATTTGACAGGCTCAGGTAACATGTTTTCTCCGTCAAGATAAATTCCTGTCATTTTCTGCGTTGCATTTCCGTTTTCATCGGTTGTCTGCATTACAAACTTTATTCTGTGAGTTTTGTTGAAATCAAAAGTGAAATTATTGATTGATGTCTGCACCTCATATGTATTGTCATCATATCCGTAACTCATTGTGCCGTTTCCGCTCAGAAGAAGCGAGAAGACATTTGCACTTTTCGCAGTATCCTTAAAGAATATTGCAGTGTTATATGTTTTTGTTGAGCCTTCAAGCATATTTTTATCAATGCGAATATCAAATTCCACTTCCGCAAATGAATTATTTCCGTTTGTTGCTGCTATTTCGTCACCGCCTATAGGAATCGTCACCTTATCAAGCGAAAATCTCGGATAATTTGATGAAGCTGTTTTATCCTCTTCAGTAGCAACCTTGCTTCCTCTTGTCATTTTTATAACATTGCCGAGAGTTATATCATCCGCAAATGTTGTGTTGTCTATAGTCAAACTTGGAATACCCGCCGCAAGTGTATAATCGGCTGTTGTATCCTCCGAAAAATCATCAAACCAAAGCTGATTTGGAAGATATTTGAGATTTTCTATACATGCGTCAAGCTCTGCTTTTTTAGCATTGAACTGTTCCTGAGTTGCCGCCTTGTTTTCAAACAATGTCATACCACTGTTTATTGTATCGAGAAGCTTAATCATCGGTGCGGCACTTGCTGAAGCAGCAGCTTTTTCGTTGTAAACTGCATACGCACTTCTTAAGTCACTAAGATATGTACCTCTGTCGGGAATTGTTGAAACTGCCGAATTATAGCTTACCATGGTAATGTTATCTATACCGATATTTCTTTCAGAAGCGGTTTTACCTCCGAACGGCAAATTAAGATATACACCTCTTGTACAATCAGCCGCTGCATAAGTATTATCTTTATTTCTCGCAGACCATATAAACTGACTTTCGCCCTTTGCACTTGAATAAGCATCAAGTTCCTTATTAAGAACACTCACACCGTCCACAAACATATCTGTGAGCTTATACCCTTTATATGTATTTGTGGTATCTTCGCCTATAGTATATCTTACAGGTGTAAACACAAACTTATATCTTGCCCATTCTATTGCATCATCCCATTTCCATGTTGAAGGCATTTTACCGAGTATTCCCACATCGTTTCCTCCTGTGGTTTTAAGGTTGATTGTTCCGTTCTTATTTACCGTGATAGGATAATGATAACTTTTGCCTGTGAAGCGGAACTGATAATAGCTGTAATTATTTGTCAGTAGCTGATCTGCTTTAAAGTCCAGTTCAAGCTCAATCGTATCATTCGGTCTTCCCTCGTCACTACAGTCAAAATCATCGAACTCACATACAAAATCTACCCAGCCTGCACCTTCTACACCTAATTTAAGGTTTACATATTCATTGTATGTAGGATTTGAATCTGTTTCCAGTGAAAGGCTTGCGCCTCTTCCTGATGTAGCCGTGAATGTTGACGGTACTTCTGTTTCACCGTTTAACGTACGCATTGTTTTCCACACCGGTGTTGTGTTTGCTGTAGTTTCATCTGCCGATGCAAACGGTACGTTTGCCATTGATGTTGTCATTACTGCCGCAAGCAATAATGAGATTTTCTTTTTTAGTTTCATGTTTAATCATCCTTTCAAAGTTTTATTTATGT
>JAXJRQ010000123.1:0-4997 GCA_036310525.1 Clostridia bacterium | reverse complement strand
TTCCTATTATGTCGAAACCAAAGAAAAGGAAATTGTAAGCGCATACACCGAATACGGTGAAAATCTTACTGTTGCGGTTGAGCGTGACAACATTTTCGCCGTTCAGTTTCACCCCGAAAAAAGCGGTGATGCCGGAATGGAAATCCTTAAGAAATTTGCGGCACTTGGAGGTAAATGCTAATGTATGCAAAAAGAATTATTCCGTGTCTGGATGTAAAAAACGGACGCGTTGTTAAAGGCGTTAACTTTGTCAACCTGATTGATGCAGGTGATCCCGTTGAATGTGCAAAGGTATATGACAAAGCAGGAGCAGATGAGCTTGTATTCCTTGACATTACCGCCTCATCAGATGCAAGAAACACAGTCGTTGACATGGTACAGGCAGTAGCAAGGGAAGTGTTTATCCCCTTCACCGTCGGCGGTGGAATACGCAGTGTGGAGGATTTTCGCACAATCTTAAACGCAGGTGCGGACAAAGTCAGCGTGAACAGTGCGGCTATCAAAAACCCACTGCTGATAAAGGAAGCCGCCGAAAAATTCGGAAGTCAGTGTGTGGTATGTGCTATAGACGCCAAGAAAAAGGAAGACGGTACCGGATGGGAGGTTTACTTAAACGGCGGACGTGTCAACACTCATATTGATGCACTTGAATGGGCAATAAAGGCGCAGGAGTTGGGCGCAGGCGAAATACTTCTTACCAGTATGGACTGCGACGGTACTAAGGCAGGCTATGACCTCGAACTTACACGCACAATAAGCGAAAACGTGTCAATTCCCGTAATTGCATCAGGCGGTGCAGGTAAAATGGAGCATTTTCTTGATGCATTTAACAAGGGTAAAGCAGATGCGGTTTTAGCGGCAAGTTTATTTCACTTTAAGGAAATTGAAATTTGCGAACTAAAAAAATATCTTGCCGAAAACGGTGAATCTGTACGACTCTAAAAAATTACAGCCTTAAATTTGTTTAAAATTATTGTATGTACTTGATTTTTATGATAAAATAAGAATATATTACTTTTATTATTGAAAGGATAGATTAAAATGGGATTGTTTAATAATTACATGAAACCCGGTAAAGGTGTTTCAAAGGATGAACCCGAAAAGAAAGGATTTTTTCTGTTCTGGGACGTTTTATTCCACAGATTTTCAAAGATTTTAGGCTCAAACTGTCTATTGACAATACTAAGCCTTATATGGATAGTTCTGCTCGTAATGGCAGGTATACAGTTTGTATTGCCCACAGTACCGCAGGCGGTATCTTCGGTAGTTGCAACCATGGGCTCGGAAGACCCCGACGCCGCAGCAGCTTCGCTTGTGCTTACTATTTATGCAATGTTTGCAACAACGGCTTTTGCATTTATCGGCAGCGGTCCTGCTTCGGCGGCTTATGCGTACATAGCAAAATGCTTTACCAACAGACAGCATGCATGGGTTCTTTCGGACAGCTTTGATAAGTTTAAGGAAAATTTCAAGCAGGCAATCGTTGTTGTATTGATTGATATAGTTGCAGTTATTGTAATCCCTATAGGAATAAGATTTTACAGTACAATGAGCTCGGATAATGTATTATTTGCAGTTCCGTGTTATCTGATGATTGTATTCACAATCATATACATATGGATGCACTTCTACATTTATCAGCTTATGGTTACTTTTGAATGTTCATTGAAGCAGCTTTATAAGAATGCTCTGATTTTTGCACTCGGAAAGCTTCCGATGAATATTTTCCTCACAATAGTATGTGGCGGCGTATCAATTCTTCCATATGCTTTTATTGGAAATCCGCTTCTTGCGGCTATTCTTGCAACAGTAATCGGACTTTGCTTTACACGTTTCCTTATCGAATTCTATGCCGCACGTTGCATGAAGCAGACAATCCTTAATGCACAGCAAAAGCCGGAAGCAGAACCCGAAGCTGAGGAAGAAGCTGTATTTGACGATAATCTGGCAGTTAAAATCAAAAATTCGGAGGAAAAGAAATGATATTGGGTGAATACGACGTTGCCGTAATAGGCGGCGGTCATGCCGGCGTTGAAGCGGCGCTTGCATGCGCAAGGCTCGGTGTTAAGACCGTAATGTTTTCGATTAGCCTTGACGCTATCGGTAATCTCCCCTGCAATCCCAGTATCGGCGGTACTGCAAAAGGTCATTTAGTACGTGAAATTGACGCACTCGGCGGTGAAATGGGCAAAGCGGCTGACGCATCATTTATACAGTCGAAAATGCTCAACCGTGGAAAAGGCCCTGCTGTTCATTCGCTGCGTGCGCAAATTGACAGAACAACATACCATCGTGAAATGAAAAAGCGTGTGGAATTGCAGGAAAATCTGCAGGTGAAGCAAGCTGAAATTGTCGATATAAAGCTTGAAAACGGTAAAATCTCGGGAGTTGTCACACATACAGGCGTTGAATATTCCGTAAAAGCCGTAATTATTGCTACGGGAACATACCTCAAGGGTAAAATACTTATAGGCAGCTATTCACGTGAAAGCGGCCCCGACGGGACTTTTCCTGCAAATGAGTTGAGTGAAAGTCTGAAAAAGCTTGGTGTAGAGCTTCGCAGATTTAAAACGGGTACTCCGGCAAGAATTCACGCAGATTCGCTTGACTACAGCAAAATGGAAATTGAACTCGGTGACGAGGAAATCGTACCGTTTTCCTTTGAAAGTCCACAGCTCACAAAAGAACAGGTTCCCTGTTGGCTTGTGTACACAAACGAAGAAACACACAAAATCATTAACGATAATCTCACCCGTTCTGCCATGTACGGCGGTTACGTGGAGGGTATTGGTCCAAGATACTGTCCGTCAATTGAGGACAAGGTTACACGATTTCATGACAAGCCACGTCATCAGCTTTTTATTGAGCCGATGGGTCTTGATACAAAGGAAATGTATGCTCAGGGATTTTCAACAAGTCTGCCAGAGGATGTACAGCTTCAGATGTACCGCAGTGTAAAGGGTCTGGAAAATGTTGAAATTATGCGCAGTGCATACGCAATTGAGTATGACTGCTGTGACCCACTGCAGTTATACGCTACACTTGAATTTAAAAACATTCCCGGTCTTTACGGTGCCGGACAGTTTAACGGCACATCAGGCTACGAGGAAGCCGCCGCTCAGGGACTTATCGCAGGAATAAATGCGGCACTAAAAATCAAGGGCAAGGAGCAGATTACCTTAAGCCGTTCAGACGGATATATCGGCACATTGATTGACGACCTTATCACCAAAGGCACAAACGAGCCTTACAGAATGATGACTTCACGAAGTGAATACCGTTTACTTCTGCGTCAGGATAATGCCGACGAAAGACTTACTCCAATCGGTCACAAGGTAGGACTTATAAGCGATGAACGCTACGAAAAGCTTCTTAAAAAGCTCAGTGCAATTGATGATGAAATTGCAAGAGTACAAAAAATAGTAATTCCTCCTGCCAAGGCAAATCCTTTGCTTGAGGAATACTCTTCAACACCGGTAAAAACAGGTGTGCGCCTGAGCGATTTAATCAAGCGACCTGAGCTTGATTATAAAAAGCTTACTCCGCTTGACGAGGAACGTCCCAATCTTGATTACGAGATAATGGAAGAAGCAGAAATTAAAATCAAATACAAAGGATATATCGACCGTCAGATTGCTCAGGTTGAGCAGTTTAAGAAAATGGAAAACAAGCTGTTGCCTGAAAACGTGAACTACACCGACATTCACGGTCTGAGACTTGAAGCACGGCAGAAGCTTGATAAAATCAAGCCGAAATCACTTGGTCAGGCATCAAGAATTTCAGGTGTTTCACCGGCAGATATGTCTGTATTGATTATATGGCTTGAAAGTCAGAAAAAACAATAATACTGAAAATCGGCAATGCCGATTTTCTTTTTTTGTGCGATTAAATACTCATAAATTATTTATTTTTTATTCATGCTTGCAAATTTAATTTATGCATGATATAATTTTAAAAAATCCTTTTAAAGGAGAGAGTATATCATGAAATTAGCAACTACAACAGGCGATTTTGCGCTATATACCAACAATTATGAAAAATGTGTGGAATACGTATGCGAAGCAGGCTTTAAGTATATCGACCTTTCGCTGTATACAGCTTCACCTGCCGATGAACTTCTTATTCGTCATGACTGGAAAACTTGCGCCGACAAGCTCAAACGCTGTGCAGACAAATACAACGCATCATTTGTTCAGGCACATTCCCCCGGCGGCAATCCGCTTAATGATGACGGAACACTGTTAGAAACGACTATCCGCTCAATCGAAGTATGCGGAGAGCTTGGTATAAAAAATACTGTATTTCATAGCGGAGTAATGCCTGACATCGGCAAAGAAGAATATTTTGAAAAAAACAAACTGTTTTTTGAAAAATTATTTTCTGCCCTTGAAAAGAATAATGTCAATCTTCTTTGTGAAAACAGCACAAAAGCTAATATGGGTAAAAAGTTTTTCCCTAATAATGGCACTGATTTAAAGGAGTTTGTAAAATACCTTAATCATCCGCTTATACATGCATGCTGGGACACAGGTCATGCAAATATTGAGGGTTCTCAGTATGATGAAATCATGACGCTTGGCGATGATTTATATGCTGTACATATAAACGACAATCGTGGCGAACGTGACGAGCACCTGATTCCGTTTTTCGGAACGCTTAATATGGACGAAATCATGAATGCGCTTCTAGATTCACAATTTAAGGGATATTTTACGTTTGAATCCTCAAGCTCACTGAGAAAAAGCAAATACTGGCTCGGTAACAGACGAAGCTTTGAAAAGGATACACGTCTTCTTGAGCCGCAGCTGTTCATGCAAAAACATCTTGAAAAGCTTTTATATGACACAGGCGTATATATTTTGAAAACGTACAATTGCTATGAGGACTGATAAAAATAGACCGCAACGGAAAAATTTCCGTTGCGGTATATTTCAATTTACAGATAATTCTGTTTTAAATAACTTTTTAATTAAACATATTATAGAACCAGTTGTTTC
>JAXJRQ010000122.1:0-17079 GCA_036310525.1 Clostridia bacterium | reverse complement strand
TCCTTTTTCTTTGCCGTCAGACTCAATCTTTCGACAATGCTTTCAATCATTTTCCGCACATCAATCTGCTCAGGCTTTTTGAGGAAGGTCTGATTTTCGTCAAGCTCAGACAGCGTCAATAAGTCGCTTATAATTCTTGCCATTCTGTCGGACTCCGAGGAGATTACGTCGAGAAAACGAACCTGCAGCTCACGGTCTACATCGGGCATGTCGGAAAGGGTTTCCGAATATGATTTGATAGTTGTAAGCGGTGTGCGAAGCTCATGCGAAACATTTGCCACAAAATCACGACGGGATTGCTCAAGCTTTTCCTGATGCGTAATGTCGTGTATGATTACAATAATACCCCCGACTTTATTTTCAATATTAAATGTGGCAAAGTTCAGATGCAGATATGTACTGTTTATTCTGATTTCTCGTTCTATTGAACCGTCAGGTTTCATATATACAAGGTCTCCCAACTTGATGTCAGCATTAAGCTCCTTGAAAAATCTGTCAAACTGTACGTCGTCAAGATACTGACGGTGCAAAAGCTTTTTTGCTTCGGGATTTACGTGAATAAGCTCACCTTGCATGTTAAATGCGAGAATACCATCGTTCATGTTTTGAAGTATTGTTTCAACCTTTATTTGTTCTCCCTTTGCCTTATCGCTTGATTCTTTGCGTGTATGTGCAAGATAGAGCAGTGAATTGGTGAGATGCCCAAGCTCGTCATCATCTTTAGATTCCTGCAATGCATCCATATCGCCGTCGGCAAGACGCTTTGCCTGAATTGTAAGCTGACTTATGGGAACTGTAACTGATTTTCCTATACGGCTTCCTATAATGTATGAAATAAGTGCCGATGCAAGGAAAATGTAGAGCCATATAATGGATATGCTTTGTATAATATTATTCTGAACTGCTTTTGTATCTTTAATATATACTATGTATTTTATATTTTCCGCTCTTCCCAAGGGCAGAGCGTAGTCCATGTATTCTGCAAAAAAGTTGGTCTGAAAAGACTCATTGCCATTAAGTGCGCTTGAAATTACGGGAGTCATTGCTGTTTTGTTGGCATTAACTGATGAATACAAAACTGCAGCGGTTTTTCCGTCAAGAATTGCATATGTTCTTGATGCACTCATTGCAAGGCGGCCGAGATAACTGTTCATGGTATCACGTATTCCTTCAAGATGAATATTTGACGTTTCCTCCATAATCACGGGACTTCCTTCTACGGGCGGCTGAGGAATAGTAACAGAATTTGCGGCAATGTCGAGATTTTTCCTCAAACCGTGTTCAAGCGATGCGTTTATGGTTTCCATAAAATCGTTATGAAAATAATTTGCTGTCATAATAATACCGACAGTACCTATTATAAGCTCTGCCAGTGTAACGAGCAGAATAAATAACAGTGTTATTTTCCAGCGTAAGCTTTTAAACATATAATTATTACCTTTCTTAAAAATTGCCCGAAACAGGAATAACTCTGTTCCGGGCTTTGAAAAAATTATTATTTGTTGAAATAATATCCCACGCCACGCTTTGTGATGATATATTTCGGCATACTGGGATCATCTTCGATTTTTTCTCTCAAACGTCTTACTGTAACGTCTACTGTACGTACATCGCCGTAGTATTCGTAACCCCATACGTTTTCAAGAAGCTTTTCGCGTGAGAAAATTTTCTCAGGCTGCATAGCAAGGAATTTAAGAAGTTCAAATTCACGAAGAGTTATATCAATAACGGTACCTGATTTTGAAACCTCATAGCGTTCAATGTTAATTGACAAATCACCTGATGTAATAGTGTTCACATCTTCTGCCGGAACAGGGGGTAGATTGTCAATTGCGCTTCTTCTTAGATTTGCTTTAACTCTTGCTGTAAGCTCACGAACAGAATACGGCTTTGTGATATAATCGTCCGCACCAAGCTCAAGACCAAGAATCTTATCAACTTCGTCTTCACGTGCTGTAAGCATAATGATTGGCACGTTTGAGTGTGCACGAACCTTTTTGCAGACCTCCCAGCCGTCAATGCCGGGAAGCATAACATCAAGAAGAATCAAATCAGGGTTTTGATTAAGTGCCATTTCAAGACCTGTGATTCCGTCAAGAGCGGATAAAGTCTTGTAGCCTTCCTTATTAAAAGTAAATGTAAGAATATCATTGATATTCTGTTCGTCTTCGATTATCAGAATGGTTTTTTCCAAGATTAAAAACTTCCTTTCCTAAATATAATTTAAACCTTCAGGTCATACTCAAAATGTTACAGATAACCGCTGAAATAAAAAGGGATTATCTGTAAATTACATATTTTTCATCATTATTACATATATTTTATCAGAAATTAACAAGTTCTGCAAGTAAAATTTGAAAATTTTTTAAAAAATCTTACAATTAATAAAAAAAACATCGTGAAATTGTTCATATTGTGTAGACAATTCAGTAAATTTGGTATATAATACAAAATGAGGTGTATTATAATCTCATACATCAAGATGTATTCTAAGGGGGAAGAAAGATGAAGCAGGACCTTTTGGGGTTAAAGGAACTAAATGCGGAAGAGATACTTCATGTGCTCGATACTGCCGCAGAAATGAAAAAAATCATGCTCAGTGATAAAAAGAAGACAGACCATCTGGCAGGTAAGACGGTTGTAAATGTTTTTTATGAAAATTCCACCAGAACAAGAATGTCTTTTGAGCTGGCAGCCAAATACATGAGTGCAAATGCGGCAAATATGACAGCAAGCGGTTCTTCTGTAGCAAAGGGTGAAACACTTATAGATACTGTTGAGACAATAAATGCGATGGCTACGGATATACTTGTAATGCGTCATAATATGAGCGGTGCACCACATCTGATTGCACCGATGATTAGTGCATCGGTTGTTAATGCGGGTGACGGCATGAACGAGCACCCCACACAGGCGCTTCTCGATATGCTTACTATCCGTGAAAAGAAAGGCGGATTTAAAGGTCTTAAGGTTGCTATTATAGGCGACGTTTATCATTCAAGAGTTGTGAGATCGAATATATACGGACTTACAAAGCTTGGTGCAGAGGTTACAATCGGAGGCCCTGCAACCCTTATTCCTTATGGAATGGAACAGATGGGTGTAAAGGTATTCAATACCGTACATGAGGCAATTGTTGGTGCGGATGTCGTTATGGCTTTGAGAATTCAGCTTGAAAGACAAAAGAGCGGATTGTTCCCGACTATTAACGAATACAACAAATTTTTCGGTGTGGATGAAAATCGTTTGAAGCTTGCTAAGCCTGATGCGATTGTTATGCATCCGGGACCGGTAAACAGAGGCGTTGAGTTGAATACATCGGTTATTGACGGAGCGCAGAGCGTAATCAATGAACAGGTAACAAATGGTGTTGCAGTACGAATGGCTGTAATGCATTTACTTAATACAAATAATTTGAAATTAAGCTGAGAAAGGAAACCGTTATGAAAATTTTAATCAAAGGCGGTCACGTGGTTGACCCTGCAAATAACATTGACGCTGTAACGGATATTCTTGTTGAGGACGGCGTAATTGCAGAAATTGACGAAAATGAAGATATGAGTGCAGTTGGTGTTGAAGTCATAAACGCCGAAGGCAAATATGTTGTTCCCGGTCTGGTGGACATGCACGTTCATCTTCGTGACCCGGGTCAGGAATACAAGGAAGATATAGAAACGGGTACAAGAGCAGCATTGGCAGGAGGTGTAACCTCTGTTGCATGTATGCCCAATACAAGTCCCGTAATTGACAATGAAGCGATTATTTCATATATAAACAATAAAGCGAAGGAAGTCGGATATGTGCATGTGTTCCCGATAGGAGCAATTTCAAAGGGACTTAAGGGACAGGAGCTTGCTGAAATAGGTGCAATGAAATTTGCGGGTGCGGTTGCTGTTTCTGATGACGGATGTCCCGTATCTGACAGCGGACTCATGCGCCGTGCTCTGATATATTCCGATATGTTTGATATGCCTGTAATTTCGCATTGTGAGGAGTTAAGCCTTGCAAATGACGGATATATGAACGAGGGCGAGGTTTCGGCGGCACTTGGGTTAAGAGGTATTCCCAGAGCTGCGGAAGAGGTTATGATTGCAAGAGATATAGTCGTTGCAGAAAATGAGAACAAGAAAATACACATTGCCCATGTAAGTACAAGAGGCGGTGTACAGCTGATAAGAGAAGCAAAGAAGAGAGGCGTAAAAGTTACATGTGAAACCTGTCCTCACTACTTCACTCTTACGGATAAAGCATGTGAAGGGTTTAATACAAACGCAAAAATGAATCCTCCGCTAAGAACTCAGGATGATGTTGAGGCTATAAAAGAAGGTCTTCGTGACGGTACAATTGACTGTATCGTAACAGACCATGCACCGCATCATATTGATGAAAAACAGTGCGAATTCGGTCATGCCAAGAATGGTATAGTCGGACTTGAAACGTCTTTGGGGCTTGGTGTGAAATATCTTGTAAAAACGGGTGTTCTCACGATGTCCGAGCTTATTGAAAAAATGTCGGTAAATCCGGCGAAAATTCTTGGCATAAGCAAGGGTAATCTTGCAGTTGGAAAATGCGCCGATATAACGATTTTTGATGCAGATTCGGAATGGACTGTGGATATATCAAAGCTTAATTCAAAGAGCAAAAATTCACCGTATCATGGCTGGACACTTTATGCAAAGCCCGAATATGTGATTGTTGACGGAAAAATCAAGATTAACAGCGGAGAAATAATGTGAAGAGGAGAAATAACAAATGTCAGTTGATAGCTTGGTAAAAAAGATAAAGGAAAAAGGAAATCCGTCCGTTGCGGGACTGGATCCGAAAATAGATTATGTACCCGAATTTCTTCGTGAAAAAGCGTATAAGGAATACGGTAAAAATTTAAAGGGTGCATGTGAAGCAATCTGGGAATACAACAAAGGGCTTATTGATGCTTTGTATGACGTTGTTCCTGCTGTAAAACCGCAGAGTGCATTTTATGAAATGTACGGACTTTGCGGTGAAGAGGTTCTTCACAGAACAATTACTTACGCAAAGGAAAAAGGTCTTTACGTAATTCTTGATGTTAAACGTAATGATATAGGCTCAACTGCCGAGGCATATTCAAAAGCATATCTCGGTAAGGCTGAGGTTGACGGCGAAGAATTTGACGCTTGCAGTGTTGATTGTGTGACGGTAAATCCGTATCTGGGAACAGACGGTATAAAACCGTTTGTTGATGATTGTAAAAAGTACGATAAATCAATTTTTGCACTTGTAAAGACTTCAAATCCGTCATCAGGAGAATTGCAGGATTTAGAGCTTAACGGTAAGCATTTTTATGAAATTGTTGCTGAAAAGGTAAATGACTGGAACGCTGATACAATAGGCGAGAGCGGTTACGGAGCAGTAGGTGCCGTTGTAGGTGCAACTTATCCGGAACAGGCTGAAATTCTAAGAAAAATAATGCCTAATTCATACTTCCTTGTACCGGGTTACGGTGCTCAGGGCGGTAAGGCAAAGGACGTTAAAAAGAGCTTTAATGATGACGGACTTGGTGCAATTGTAAATTCATCAAGAGGAATCATGTGTGCATATCAGAAGCAGGGACTTGCAGGCGAAAAGTTTGCCGAAGCAGCACGTGCCGAAGCTATACGCATGAAGGAAGAGCTTACAAGTATACTTTAATATTAATGTGATAAAACGCCGCATTTTATATGCGGCGATTTGTCGTAAGATTGGAGAGGTAAAATGAAACAGACGTATAAATGTAAACTGGTATCAAAGTCTGAAATATCAGAGGGTATTTTTGATTTTGTCATTGAAAGCAAGGAAATAGCTGATGAAACAAAATGCGGTCAGTTTTTACATATAGACTGCGGCGGTGAGAGCTTTTTGAGACGTCCTATAAGTATTTGTGACGCATACGAAGACAAAGTAAGATTTATATTCCAGGTAAAGGGCGAGGGTACAAAGAGCCTTGCAGAATTTGAAGTGGGCGATAGTATAGATGTTATGGGTCCTTTGGGAAACGGTTTTGAGATAAAAGACGAATTTAAAAAAGCGGTAATTATCGGCGGCGGAATAGGGACTTTTCCACTCTATAAGCTTGCGAAGAATATAAAAGCGGATGTATTTTTAGGATTTCGGAGCAAGGAATTTGTCGTTATGGAGGATGAATTCAAGGCAGTGGCAAATTCAGTTACTGTCGGAACAGACGACGGAAGCTATGGTTACCAGGGCTACGTTGCCTCGGCAATGGAAAAATACCTTGATGAGAATGAATGTGACATAATTTACTGCTGTGGTCCTAAGCCGATGCTTAAGGCTGTCAAGGCGATTGCTGAAAGTAAGGGTATTTTATGTCAGCTTTCACTTGAACAGAGAATGGGTTGCGGTATAGGCGCATGCCTTGTGTGCAGTTGTGAAACGGTACATGAGGGAACAGACAGATATAAGCGTGTATGCAAGAATGGTCCTGTGTTCTATTCGACGGAGGTGACCTTGAATGATTAATACAAAAATTAATTTTTGCGGTATTGAATTTAAAAATCCTATTGTAACCGCATCGGGTACTTTTGGTTTTGGTGAAGAATACGGTGAATATGTATCTCTTTCCGAGTACGGCGGTTTTGGTGCAAAGGGACTTACACGTTACCCCAGAGAAGGCAATCCTCCGCCGAGAATTGCAGAAGTACCGTCGGGTATTTTGAACAGCGTAGGACTACAAAATCCCGGTGTTGAATACTTTGCGTCAAATATTATGCCGAAGCTGTCGGAGTATGATACACATGTAATTGCAAATATGTCAGGTAACACTGTTGAGGAATACTGCGAAATGGCGCAGATTTTATCTGAAACAGATGCAGCTGTGATAGAAATGAATGTGTCATGTCCAAATGTAAAGCATGGCGGTCTAGCGTTTGGAACAGACCCTAAAACTGTTTATGAGCTTACCAAAAAGGTAAAAGAAGTGTCGAAAAAACCGCTTGTTGTAAAGCTTTCGCCAAATGTTACGTCTATTACGGACATTGCAAAGGCGGCAGAGGAGGGCGGTGCAGACGGACTTTCTCTTATAAACACACTTCTCGGCATGAAGATAGACATAAATTCAAGACGCCCCATACTTGCAAATAATATGGGCGGTTTGTCGGGACCTTGTGTAAAGCCTGTTGCTGTACGTATGGTTTATCAGGTTCATAATGCTGTTAAAATTCCGATTATCGGAATGGGTGGCGTAATGAGTGCAGAGGATGTAATTGAGTTTATGCTTGCAGGTGCGTCACTTGTGGCACTCGGTACGGGACTTTTTGTAAAGCCTGATATGATTATTGATATTAAAAAGGGTATTGAAGATTATATGCATAAATACAATATCTCATCGCTTGATGAAATAATCGGAAAAGTAGTACCCAACTAAAAAGGGTTTTTAAACATTGATGCAGTAAATAATAAGTGAAAAAAATGTTTAAAAATGAAAATAGGGGGTAAATAATATATGTATGTATCGGCATATTATGCAGGGTATAAGAATGTCGAAAATACAATATGGATTTACCAATAAAAAATCAGATATTAAACGAGAGGAGTGAATAGCTTTGGCGGGGTACATTTCGGATGACCTTATTGGTGAAATATGCGCAAATAATGATATTGTGGATTACGTATCAAAGTTTGTGCAGTTAAAAAAATCCGGCCGTGACTATAGCGGACTATGTCCTTTCCATAACGAAAAAACTCCTTCGTTCCACGTAAGTAGTGAAAAACAGCTTTTCCATTGCTTCGGATGCGGTGCAAGCGGTAATCTGGTTCAGTTTGTAATGCGTACGGAAAATCTTGATTTTGTGGAAACCATTAAGCTTCTTGCCGACCGTGCGGGAATTAAGGTTCCCGAAAACGGTGCAGGAATGTCGGATGAATTTCATGAAAAGAAAAAACGTATTCTTGACATGAACAGACTCTCTGCAAGATATTTCTATAACTGTCTGATTGACGAACAAATAGGTGCACAAGCGAGAGAATATCTTAAAAAGCGAAAGCTTTCGGCGAAAACCGTAAAAGCTTATGGACTTGGCTGTACTCCTAAAGGTAAAACAGACCTTGTTGAGTATTTAAAGTCAAATTCATATACGGAGGCTGAAATTGTTGAAGCCGGACTTGCAGTTGAGCGTGAGGGTAAAATTATTGACAAGTACAGAAACCGTGTAATGTTTCCGATAATCGACGTACGTTCCAATGTAATAGGCTTCAGCGGAAGAACTCTTTATGAGGCAAAGGAAATAAATGGTCACAAAATCCCTAAATACCTGAACAGTCCGCAGACGATTGCTTTTGATAAGGGCAGAAACTTGTTTTCATTAAACCTTGCCAAAAACGAACGTGCAGGAAAGCTTGTATTGTGTGAAGGAAATATTGACGTAATATCTGTGTATCAGGCAGGGGTAAAAAATGTTGTCGCATCGCTTGGTACTGCACTTACCGAGGATCAGGTAAAGCTGATGCTTAGGTATGCAAATGAAATTTTAATATGCTATGATATGGACGAAGCGGGCAGAAAAGCTGCGCTGGAAGCCATTAATATAATTAATTCCCAAAACGGTAAGTCACGAGTAGTGTTGCTTGACGGAGCAAAGGACCCTGATGAATACATCAATAAAAACGGAGTGGATAAGTTCTTACATGCTTTAAGTAAAGCGATACCGTCTACGGAATTTCGGCTTTCTCTTATAAAGGGAAAGTATGACATCTCTACGGTGGATGGAAAAATTGAGTTTATATCCGAAGCGTCAGATGTTTTGAAGGATATAAACAACGCAGTTGAGGTTGAAGCGTACATAAAGAAAATATCGGAGGAAAACGATATAAGTACAGATTCTATTTACAGCGAGCTTAAAAAGAAGACGGCAAAAGGCAAATACCGGACAATTCCGACAAAACAGGAATTCAAAAAGGTTGTGCCGGTAGCTGAAGGAGATAAAAAGGTACGTGTACCGAGTAAGCTTCTTGAAGCGGAAAAACGTCTTTTAGGTCTTATATCCTCATCTGCGAGAATTTATAGAGCAGCAAAGGACAAAATACGTCCTGACGAGTTTTCTACGTCGGTTTATCGGCGTGTGGCAAAACGAGTGTATGCACTTTATGAAAACGGACAACCTATAGAGGAAAGTATGATTTTAAACGAGTTTTGCGGTAACAGAGATGAAGAAAATGAAGCAAGTGCTGTGTTCTATAATATAGAGCGGTATGATGCTGACGATATGACCGCACGAGACTTGATTTATGAAATCAAAAGCGAAAAAATAAACTTGGAAATTGCAGGTGAAACTGACGCCGTAAGACTGAATGAGCTTTTTAAAGCTTTGCAGGAACTTAAGGAAGAAAAAAACACTTGGGAGGAATGAATTTATGCAGGAAAGAAAAAAGGCGATAACAAAGGAGCTTCTGGAACGGGGGAAAAAGAAAGGTCTTCTTACCTATAAGGAAATAACCGAAGCCTTTTTTGAAACTGACATCACTGCTGAGGAGCAGGAAACGTTATACGATGTATTTGAAAAAGAGGGAATAGAGCTTACCGAAGACCTTGATAAGGAGCTTGAAGAAATCGAGGTTTCAAAGGAAGAACTTGAGGATTTATCTGTACCTGAGGGTATCAGCATTGATGACCATGTCAAGATGTACTTAAAGGAAATCGGTAAGGTTGATTTGCTTTCTCCCGAGGATGAAACGGAGCTTGCGAGGAAAATGTCGGAGGGTGACACAGAGGCTAAAAAGCGTCTTGCGGAAGCCAATTTACGACTTGTTGTAAGTATAGCAAAAAGATATGTCGGACGAGGAATGATGTTCCTTGACCTCATTCAGGAGGGTAATCTCGGTCTTATAAAGGCGGTAGATAAGTTTGACTATACAAAAGGATATAAATTTTCAACATATGCAACATGGTGGATTCGTCAGGCTATAACAAGAGCCATTGCAGATCAGGCAAGAACAATCCGTATTCCGGTGCATATGGTTGAAACAATAAATAAGCTTGTGCGTGTTTCACGTCAGCTTGTTCAGGAGCTGGGCCGTGAACCAACCCCTGAAGAGCTTGCAAAGGAGCTTAATATGTCAGTGGAAAAGGTTCGTGAAATATCAAAAATTTCGCAGGAACCCGTATCTCTTGAAACGCCTATCGGTGAGGAAGAGGACAGTCATCTGGGTGACTTTATTCCTGATGATGATGCACCTGCACCGTCTGAAGCAGCAAGCTTTGTGCTGTTAAAGGAACAGCTTGTTGATGTTTTAAAAACGCTGACACCGAGAGAAGCAAAGGTTTTAAAGCTCCGTTTTGGTCTTGATGACGGCAGACAAAGAACACTTGAAGAAGTGGGTAAGGAATTTGACGTTACCAGAGAAAGAATTCGTCAGATAGAAGCAAAAGCTTTGAGAAAATTAAGACATCCGTCAAGAAGTAAGAAGCTTAAGGATTTTCTTGATTGCTGATTTTGATTGAAAAGAGGACAGATAATTGGATTGGTTAAGAGTAACTGTTTATACTACAAGCGAGGGTATTGATCCTGTTACGGGTAGATTATATCAGCTCGGAATAACAGGTCTTGAAATTGAGGACGAAAAGGATTTTAAGGATTTTCTTGAAAATAATACTCAATACTGGGACTATGTTGATGATGATTTAATCAAAGAAAAAGAGGGCGAGACTTGTGTAAAAGCGTATGTGAGTGATGATATAAACGGAAGGGAGCTTCTTGCCGCAATAAACGGCAGTATGCAGGAGTTGAAGTCCATTGATGAAGAAAATGCTTTCGGTCGTCTTGAAACGGAGGTTGAAAGCATGAATACCGAGGATTGGGCGAACAACTGGAAGAAATACTTCCACACAATGGAGGTTGGTGAAAAGCTTCTTGTAAAACCGATGTGGGAAGAACTCACAGAGCCAACGGACAGAATAGTGTTCAATATAAATCCCGGTATGAGCTTCGGTACAGGTTCGCATTATACGACACAGTTGTGTCTTGAGGCTCTTGAAAAATACATACATACAGGAGATAAAATGCTTGACCTCGGCTGCGGCAGCGGAATTTTATCAATAATATCACTTATGCTTGGTGCGGATGAAGCTGTTGCGGTTGATATTGACCCGAATGCGGTTGATACTGCGTACGAAAATGCAGATATGAACGATATTGATAAGTCAAAGTATCATGTCTTTGCAGGTAATGTTGTCACAGACCCTGATATTCAGAAAGAAATCTCAAAGAATAAATACGAGGTTGTGGCGGCAAACATTGTTGCTGACGTAATAATCGGACTTGCTCCGAAAGCACGTGAGTACATGAAGGAAGGCGGCGTGTTTATTACTTCAGGAATAATCAGCGACCGTGAAGATGATGTACGTAATGCCCTTATTGATAACGGTTTTGAAATTGTTTCAATAAACCGCCGTAAGGACTGGGTATCAATAATATGTAAGTAAAATCCAAAAACCACGCTGTTTTAGGCGTGGTTTCTGAGTTTAGTGAGGAGAAAATATGCAAAAGTTAAAAAATAATATTTTTTATGCCGGAATATCAGACCCTACTTTGCGCAGTTTTGGTCTAATCATGAAAACGGACTACGGCACAACGTATAATGCATATATTATAAAGTCTGAAAAAACCGCACTGATAGATTGTGTACACGAGAAATTTGCCGATGATTTCATTGAGAAAATTGGTGCAGATAATATTGATTATATCATATGCAATCATACTGAACCGGATCATTCGGGAGCAATGAAAAAGCTTATAGAAAAAAATCCCGATATAACGATTGTGGGCACTGTTGCGGCACTGCGCAATCTGAAGGAAATAACCAATATTGAATTCAAAGAATGTGTTGCAAAGGATGGCGGGGAACTTGATTTAGGAAATGGCATAAAGCTTAGTTTTCTGATTACTCCGGGTCTTAACTGGCCGGATACCATGATGACATATATGCCTTTAGAAAAAGTTCTATTTTCAGGTGATGTTTTTGGGGCGCATTATTGTGAGGATTGCATATACAATAATGACATTATTCATTTTGATAAGTACGAAAAGGCATTTAAAGAATATTATGATTATATAATGTCACCGTTTGATGGATTTGTCAGAAGTGCGCTTTCAAAAATCGATGAAATTGATTTTGAAATGATTTGTCCGGGTAATGGTCCCGTAATAGCTACGGATATTGACGATGTGATTGATAAATATACAAAATATTCGTCAGTTAAAAAATCAGAAAATAATACAATGGGCATTTTTTATACCAGTGCATACGGCTATACACGTGAAATGGCGCATATTATATCGCAAACTGCCGCTGATAACGGCTATAATGTGCAGATGTTTGATTTGGAAGCTTGTGATATGGAAACGGCAAAAAAATCTTTAAACAGTGCGGAAGCGATTGCTGTAGGTACACCTACAATCAACAAAAATGCACCTGAAACTGTATGGAAGCTGTTGTCGGGGATTGAAGCGGTCAATATAAAAGGAAAACCGTGTATGGTATTTGGGTCGTATGGCTGGAGCGGCGAAGCGATAGGACATATTCATTCATATCTTAAGCTGTTTAAGCTTGATGTGTTTGAAAAGCCGTTCGGATGTATGTTTAAAATGAACGCTACACAACAAAATGAGCTTAAAGAATATACCAAAAGATTTCTGAAAAGTACAAACAATAAATAAAAAAACACCTGAGTTTTTATTATATAAACTCAGGTGTTTTTTCTGTAGTGTCAGTACATATGATTGAGTGGTCCTGAACCTTTTCCTAAGTCAAGCATTGCACCAAGAGCGCCGCTTATGTAATTTTTTGCGTTTTGTATGCTTTCATACGCCGTATAACCGTTTGCAAGATTACATGCAATTGCTGATGAAAGAGTACATCCCGTACCGTGAGTATTGGGATTAGCTATTCTTTTTGCTTTAAAAATTTTAACATTATTATCCTTTACGAAAACATCACATGCATCATTTACCTTATGTCCGCCCTTTATCAGGATGCCTGCTTTGGTGTTACGGGCTATTTTATAAGCGGCATTTATTATGTCATCTTCAGTTTTTAGCGTCATACCGCTTAAATATTCTGCTTCCGGAATATTTGGTGTAATTATATCGGCTAAAGGGAACAGCTTTTCTTTAAGTGCCTTAATTGCTGTATTTTCTGTAAGACTGCTTCCGCTTGTTGCGACCATTACGGGGTCAAGTACAATGTTTTTTGCGTTGTATTTAACAAGCTTTTTAGCAATTACATCTATTATCGGTTCAGAAAAAACCATACCTATTTTTATGCTGTCGGGATAAATATCTGTAAAAACAGCGTCCAGCTGTGCCGATACAAATTCAGGAGAAATTTCCGAAATACCATATACTCCTGTTGTGTTTTGAGCTGTAAGGGCAGTAATAACGCTTTGGGCATACATTTTATGCACAGTGATTGTTTTTATGTCAGCCTGAACACCTGCACCGCCGCTACAGTCTGAACCTGCTATGGTTAATACAGACTTCAAGGCATGTCACCTCCATTATTAAAGGTACGGAGGCATAGTTCATACAATTTTTTACATTGCTTTTCAATGTCTGGACTATTAAAAATAGCTGAAACAACAGCAACGCCGTCTATATTGCAATCCTTTAAAAGGGGAATGTTTGTTTCGTTAATTCCGCCTATTGCAACAACAGGAAGTGAGGTGGCGGCGGAAATTTCTTTTAGCGTTTTGGGCGAAACAGCATCGGCGTCTTCTTTTGTGGAGGTATTAAAAACTGCACCTACGCCAAGATAATCTGCACCGTCATTTTCAGCGGCAATTGCCTGTTTGACAGTTTGAACAGAAACACCAAGTATTTTATTTTCGCCAATAAGTTTACGTGCTTCTTTGGCGGACATATCGTGCTGACCAATATGCACACCATCGGCATTGCTTTTTATAGCAATATCAATATTATCATTGACTATAAAAGGCACATCGAATTGCTTGCATAAACTCCCGATTTCGATTGCTTCCATTAGAAAATCATCATAATTCAGCTCTTTTTCACGAAGCTGAACACAAGTAACTCCGCCTTTTAAAGCGTCATTGACTTGTTCGTATAGTGATTTTTTCTTTGTCCATGCTCTGTCTGTAACTGCGTATAAAAGCATTGATTTTTTACATGATTTCATATTTTGCACCCTCCGCAAGGATTTTGCCGCTAAGATTAAACATTTCGTCAATAAGCATATTTCTGTATGAAGAATTACCATCTGATTCTTTGAGTCTCAAATACGCTCTCTCGCCGCAAAGTCCCATGGCGCATACCGCTGCGAGACATGCATCAAGAATGTTATCTGGATTTGCACTGGCAAAAGCGGCAGTAATTGCACTAAGCATGCATCCTGTTCCTGTAACAGAACTCATAATGGGATGACCGTTTCTTACAGCATACGTTTTTTTGTCATTGCTTATAATGTCGATAGCACCTGTTATTACTGTGACTGCACCGGTTGATGCTGAAAATTCTCTGGCAAATTTAACTACAGTATCGATATTTGTATCTGTAACAGCGTCCTGAATATCGGCATCAACACCTTTGGTTGAAGCTGTACCTACCGCAAGCGCCTTTATTTCGGAAATGTTTCCACGTATAACTGAAAAGTGAATTTCGTTTATAAGTGCTTGTGCGGTTTGGGTTCTTTTTGCGCTTGCACCTGCACCGACAGGGTCAAGTATAACGGGGTGGTTAAGTGTGTTTGAAATTTTTCCTGCTTCAAACATTGCGGGGATTGTGCGGTCGTTTAATGTTCCGATGTTTATGTTTAAGGCACTGCAGATTGCAGTAATATCACGTACATCTTCAACATCATCTGACATGATAGGTGAACCTCCGCAGGCAAGTAGAATATTTGCGCAGTCGTTTACTGTTACATAATTTGTTATATTATGCACCAGCGGTTGTGTTTTTCGTACATTTTCTAAAAGTTCTTTAAGCATTTTGACCTCTTTCTTTTCGGGACGGCATATACAAGGCAACTTACGCAAGTAAAAAAGCGAAGCTACCTGAAAACAGATAACTTCGCTAAAAAGCGAGTAAATAACTCTTCCTACGTTGGCATTATCCAAATCAGGTATAAGGGTCGAAGTTCATTACTTCCTCTCAGCCTGACAGTACAAGCTCCCCCGAAATATTTAATTTTATTTCCCTATGGGATAATATAATTATAGCACTTCATACAAAGTTTGTCAATCAATATTGGAGATGTGAAAGAAATTTTATAAAAAATAAAGTTTTTTGTAAAAAAAACTTTTATATTATTAAAAAATATGATATACTATAATTTGTTAGGTATCAAAGAGGAGGCGTACATATGAATAAGATTGGATTTGACAATAAAAAATATCTTACAATGCAGTCAGAACAGATTCGTGAAAGAATTTCAAAATTCGGCGGTAAATTGTATCTTGAATTCGGGGGAAAGCTGTTTGATGATTTCCATGCTTCACGAGTTCTTCCGGGATTTGAGCCTGACAGTAAGATTCGTATGCTGCAGCAGTTAAAGGACGATGTGGAAATAGTAATTACCATAAATGCGTCTGATATAGAGCACAATAAAGTCCGTGGTGATTTAGGAATTACGTATGATGAAGATGTTCTCCGCCTTATTGATACATTCAGAGAAATGGGGCTGTTTGTAGGGAGCGTTGTTCTCACGAGATATGACGGACAAGCTGCGGCAAATGCATTTTTAAAGCATCTTACCTCGCTTGGGATTAAATGCTACAGACATTATCCGATTGCAGGTTATCCGTCGGATGTGCCGCATATTGTGAGCGATGACGGTCTTGGAAAGAATGATTATATAGAAACAAGTCATTCGCTGATTGTGGTTACTGCACCGGGACCGGGAAGCGGTAAAATGGCGACATGCCTTAGTCAGTTGTATCATGATTATAAGCGTGGCATCAGTTCGGGATATGCGAAATTTGAAACATTTCCCGTGTGGAATCTTCCGCTTAAGCATCCGGTAAATCTTGCGTATGAGGCGGCAACAGCTGATCTTAATGATGTGAATATGATTGACCCGTTCCACCTTGAAGCGTATGGGGAAAAAGCGGTAAATTATAATCGTGACGTTGAAATTTTTCCGGTTTTGAGTACGATATTCAAGAAGATACAGGGAACTTGTCCATATAGCTCACCTACGGATATGGGAGTAAATATGGCAGGAAACTGTATAATAGATGATGATGTTTGTTGCAGAGCGTCGGAAATGGAAATTTTAAGACGTTATTATACAGCAAAGGTAAATAATTTCAAAGGAAAAAGTGACGAAACGCCCGTAAGAAAGCTTGAAATTCTTATGCAGCAGGCTGATATTACAACGGATATATGTCCGGCAGTTTCAGCGGCACTTATAAAAGCTGAAACGGAGTCGGTGCCTGCGGCGGCAATGGTGCTTAACGACGGACGTGTTGTTACGGGAAAAACATCTGATATACTTGATAGTGCTTCTGCTCTGATTTTAAATGCATTGAAGCTGTTGGGGAATATTGATGATTCGCTGGATCTTATTTCTGCAGATGTGCTTGAACCTATTTGCGGTTTAAAGACTAAATATCTTCAGTATAAAAATCCAAGATTGCATACCGATGAAATTCTTATGGCGCTTACCATTTCAGCACTGAATGATTCTATTTCAAAAGCTGCAAAAGAACAGCTTGAAAATCTGCGTGGAAGCCATGCACATTTTACGGTAATTCTAAGCGAAGAAGATGAACGTATATTTAAACGTCTCGGTATTCACGTAAGCTGTGAACCACAGTATGAAAATCAAAGACTATATCATGAATAAAAACCAATAAAGGCAGCCTGACGGCTGCCTTTATTGGTTTTATTTAAAAGCTTTTAAAAATTCTTCTGATTTTTTTATTGCGTCATTTACTGCCGCTTCAGCAGGACCGCCAATAACCTTTCTGTCATTTACGCAGGTTTCCATGCTGATAGCTGTATAAATGTCGTCTTCAATAATATCAGAGAAACTCTTATATTCATCAATGCTCAAATCATCAAGCGCTTTGTTGTGCTCAATGCAGTAGAATAC
>JAXJRQ010000121.1:0-20739 GCA_036310525.1 Clostridia bacterium | reverse complement strand
CTGCATCTCTGATTATAAACATCAAAATCCAGGACAAATGTTTCGGGGTCCTTCATCTTTCCGCTCATATTCACGATATTCATTCTGCCTCTGCTGAGGTAGCAAACGTCCTTTTTTGATTCATAAGGAAGCATAGCGGAATCCACAATGACACATTCCGACTTTTCTGCAAGCTCCTCAATACCCATTTTCGTTACGGGCTCTGCTTTAAGAACCTTGCCCTTTGTCAGCTGGTATCTTAACAACTGCTTTGTGATGTCGCTATCCTCGTCAGATGTTCTGTCGTTAAAGTCTTTGTCACCTATTAAAATCATTCCGTCATCATAGGAAACATCCTTGCCCATTGCCTCACAGATGCCTCTTAGCGGAAGCATGGTGCGGTCATTTATCAGAGTACCGCCAACATCAAGCTGAGTTTTTTCTCCGTCAACAACTATATGACTTTCTCCGATGGGTACATCAATCTGTGTTTCATCAAGCTGTAAGGTTGCTGTTTTTGTGCTGTCATCCCATTGCGCACTGCCTCCGAGACTTTCAGCAAGGAAACGAACCGGAACCAGTGTTCTGTCCTGTACTATTGTAGGATTAACATCACCGACCGATTTTGTTTCTCCGTTTACAACGCAAACGTTTGAGTCAATCATTAATGCGATTGTGTTTTTATAAGCATCCTCTGTATCCTCATATGGCTCCGCTGCAAATGCGGTGCAGAATGTCACCGCTGAATATGCCATGATTAAGATTGCTGATAATATTCTCTTTTTCATAAATTACCTCCATACTGTATTTTTCACATTGGAAAAATTTTATCACAGGTCTGTTGTGTTGTCAATTACTTCATATACAGCACGTTCGCCGCCTATAAGCTTTGGGCGTGTTTTGGCGCAGATAATATTGGCTTCACCGATTTTGTTTACACCAATCCGTACGGGAACGCACACTCGTTTTAAATGCATACCGATAAGCGTGCCGCCGATGTCAATTCCTGCATGAGCCTTTATTTCCTCAACCACAACGGGATTTGTAAAGCGCTTGTATGCGTGTGTTGCAAAAGAACCTCCGGCTTTTGGCTGCGGAACAACACAAACCTCTTCAAGACTGTATTTTTCCATACATTCACGCTCTATAACAAGACAGCGGTTAAGGTGCTCACAGCATTGTGCCGCAAGAAAAATCCCTCTTTTATTAAGCTCCTCGTATATGCCGCCAAATACGGCACCGCCGACTTCAAAGCTGCTGTTCGTGCCGATTTTCTGACCGCAAACCTCACTTGAAGAACATCCCACAACAAGAATATCTCCTTTTTTCAGCTGAGCTTCTTCTATAAGCTCATGTACGGCTTCTGCGGCTTCTTTTTTTATTTTATCAATCATATCCATTCTCCTCGCAGTTTATGTGTAAAATAAATTGCCTTTGATGCGCAACAGCTCATTAAAGGCAATTCATTATCAACAGTAAAGCGGAATATCCGCTTTCCGTTTATTATATCACTTTTTTATTTATTGTTCAATATTTTTTGCATAAAAACTGTATGCACACAGAGGGATGGTTCTGTTGTGCTGATTCTTATTCGATAACACAGTAGAACCGTCCCCTTGTGTTCCCCCTTGTGTTCCTCATATGGTTATTTTGTTTAATCTTTTACTCTTTCTGCCTGTTGCTTTTTGTAAAGCTTCTGTACATTTTTAAATGCATTCACCACACACCACATATTGTAAACAGTAGATATTACATACGGTATATGGCTTGGGGCATTTAATGTGACCTGAATATTTAATATAATAGCTAAGCTTGTTGAAACCAGCCATAAATAAGAATACTCAACATAAGCCATCATTGTAAGAACAGAAACCAGTACCCCAAGCAGTGATGCTGTGTTGTCTAAAACAGCATATCCTGAACCTGCAAGCTGCAGTATTTTTAATACACCAAGCCATACCGCAACAAATCCTATACAGATACAAACTCTGGCTTTGACGGATAGTTTCTTAAATCTGGTTGTTTTTTCATATGAATGTTTCTTCCAGCTAATAAAAGTCAGAATTTGTATTGGAAATGAGAAAAATAAGGCACTTGCAGCAGATGCATACAACCCCACTTGAAAATAAACATAAGTATAAAACAGAGCGTTGGCTCCTCCGGCTATAAATGAATAACGGTTTGCTTCTGCCTGAAAAAGCACAATAAACAGTGAAATCAACAGAGGCAACATTCGTATAAAAGGTTGTTTAAAAACTATTCCTGCAACAACAATTAATACAAAAGTTGTCCAAAGCACAACATTTTTTATTGTTTTGTTATTCATTCCTATTTACTCCTTTAAAAAACGTATTGCGTAAAGATCAGCATCACACATACGAACAGTCATAACCACCTCTTTTCCTGCAAATGCGGACAAATCCTTTTCAAAGCCTATTAGTTTATCGGTGCTGTTACCGAACATTTCGCAGCTTGAAGCAAGATTACCCTCTTTGTCCGCTATTTCAAAATGCATATATCCGCAGGCAGATGTAGCCATATTGGCAAAAAGCCTGTTACCTTCAAATATAAATGCTTTAGTCACAAGAACCTTTTCTGTGGCTCCAGCGTGAACAGATGTAAAGCCGTCCATTCTTAAGGTGTAACGTCTTAACACTTCACAAGTGCTCGTGTACTCACAATTCAACATAGAAAGTTCATCGTCAGCACCGTCAAATTTTGACTTGGTTGTAAGAAAACCTTTTGCAGGATAACAGTCGCCATAAACCCAGTTGTAGCCATATTCCGGACCTGCTTTGAAAAAGGCTTCGTCATAACGCTTAAAGTTCCTACCGTCTCTCGAGCACATAAATGCACAATCTGTAATTGCAAGTCCTTCTCGTTTTGAAAGAGTTTTCATTCTTTTAATGCGTTCTTCTCTGCCGCTTAAAACATCAAAAGATTTTGTCCATTCTTTTCTCTCCATATACCTTGTCGGAAAGCCTATGTACATATGAGGCGCTCTCTCATATTTTGACACACAGTTTGTATAAAGGGGTATATCTTCGCTTTCTCCAAAATTTATTCTTTCAGGCTTTGTCCAGTTTACAAAATCTTCTGATTCTATGTAGCGTATATCCCTTTTGCCAAGATTTAAAACACCTGCCCCTATTTTTTTAATATCGTCGGTATCAAAACCGGGAGCAAACTCAAGCTTTTCGCCATTTACAAAGTACGAGCGGTAGTCAAGATAATCACCATCCCCTCTTTTAACGGGAATATCGTGAAAACTGCGAATATATCCTCTGTACTTATTTATGCTCTCGTCCCAGAACACAACATTCATAGTATCAAAAGCGCCCTGATCGGTTATAAAACGACCCGGTCTGAAATTTACGCCATCGGCGCTGAAATACGATGTAAGGCCGTGTCTTTCAAAATAATTGTCTTTAACTATCGCTTTATATTTTTCCTCAGATGGGCAGGCAGGGTTTGTATCCTTAAAAACATAAAAATTATCAAGCCAGTCTGCCATAAAGATAATGTTGTTTTTCTTGTTGCCATGGAACTCATATATACCAAGGTCAGGCTTTGTCCAGTTCAATCCGTCTTTACTTTCTGCGTAACAGCAACGAAGCTTTTTGTCATCTGCATCTGATGTTTGTGAGATAAATTTCTCCTTGTCCCACGCAATATAATACATTCTGTAAATGCCGTCATCCTCAAAGAAATGCACATAACTGGAGTTAACCTCCCACTCTTTGTCAAACAACATTACAATATCCTCAGGAACGGGCTTGTGTAGTAATATATCGGCTGTGCTTTTATCTTCGTTAATAAGATAATCATCAAAAAAGACTTCTCTTCTTGTACCTAAATTTATCATCTTTTATACTCCTTCATTTTTTTACAGTTTATCATATGTATTATGCACAGGCAATACAAAAACGCAACATTTTAACACAGTTAATGTTATATAATGGTAGTTTCTTCTTGCACATCAGCCTTTGTTTTGATATAATATATACGAAAGGAGGTGTTGTAATTGAAAGAAAACAGCAGGTCTTTATACGACGAATTCCGCGTTACAGTATCGGACACAGAATTCATTTTCTTTATAGATAATGGTTTTAAACAAAGGAATGCTTTTCGCTCTGAAAATCATTCGCATAAATTCAATGAAATAATATATTGCTTCAAGGGTTCTGTAGAAATTGCATACGAAAAAGAGACTCAAAAAATCACAGCAGGTGAGATGGTTCTGATTCCAGAAAAAACAGTACACTCTCTTTCTGCCGATGACGACACCTACTGTATGTTTTTGTCCTTTTGGAATGATGATAAATGGCAAACCAAAAAGAATATAATGGTTTTCAAAAACTTTCCGGCTGTCAATGCTTTTGAACGGATTTTAGAGTATTATTATAATAATTATACATACAAGAAAGAACTTATAGCTGCCTGCTTGCACGAGCTTGCCGCAATGCTTGCAGAAATTTACTTGTCACAGGATATTGATGCAAAAAAAACCGTTACTTTAGAGAACAACAATTACAGGATATATATTATTGAGCAGTATTTTCAGTCAGAATATGACAAGGCACCAAGGATAACCGAATTGGCGGATTTGCTTCACCTTAGTGTTGGGCAAACACAAAGAATAATTGCAAAACTTTACAGCCAGACCTTTCGTGAACGGATTTTATTATTAAGAATGAACAAAGCAAAAAATCTACTGACAGACACAAATAAATCTGTCGAAGAAATTTCTGTAGCTACCGGCTACAAAACTGTCCATAACTTTTATTCTGCATTTAGAGTCTATAACGGAAAGACTCCAAAACAGTATAGAAAAAATGCCCGTTTCTAAACGGGCATTTTTTATTTAATTTTCTCCGCTTCCGCCAGCATGTTTTCTATAAAAATCCCATAACCCTTCGTTGGATCATTCACTAAAACGTGTGTAACCGCACCAACAAGCTTTCCATTTTGTAAAATCGGCGAACCTGACACGGCTGTTGTCAATAGGGGACAACATGATTATGAAAAATACAGTTTGAGAGCTGCTTCCCGCTCTTTCCTGTAGTTTGTGGGAGAAAGCCCGCACTTATTTTTAAAGAAACGTGCAAAAGCAGCAGAAGACGAAAAGCCGCATAAAAGTGATATTTTTTCAACTGAATATGATGTACTCGCAAGCAGTTTACAGCTTTTATCCAATATTTTATCAGCCAGATAATTTGAAAGTGTTGTTCCGGTCTTTTCTTTAAACAACCGACACAAATAATACTTATCCATATACAGAATTTTGCTGATTTCACCCAATGATGTAAGACCATCCTTTTCATTTATGACATCAAGCATTTTTTGAAAGGTATCTTTGGCTTCATTATGTGATTTTGTTTCCAAATTTAAATATATCCAATGAATGAGCTCTGTTATATATCCATGTGCAAATGCGATATTTTCTCTTTTTTTTGAAGTGCACAAATCAAAAATAGTTTTATAAATTTTGTCAATTTCCGGATTTTCGACGGTTGAAACAGGGGCACCGTTGAGCAAGGGATCTATCATTTCTGCTGCCCCGATGTTTCTATAAAAATCAATAAAAGAGTCTGCATTTATAACGATTTTATTCCTGACATAGTCGTGACAATTTTCCGGCTGCGGATATACAAGGTGTGTGTTTCTGGCATCTATAACATAAATATGCTGATTTTTCAAAACATAAGTACAGTCATTTTTTAATATTATTCCATTACCGTTTATAACTTGAATGAATTCTATTTCGTTATGTATATGTTTTTTCTTTACAAACAAGTCTTCGCCTTGCAAATGATAAAAGTATTCATTGATTTGCAGCATGCACTCACCTCCAATAGTATTATACAGCAATTTAAGTTAAATTTCAAGCAATTTCTGCTATTTACTTTTCTATAATTGCAATATAAAATAGCATTATATCATTATATAGTGTAAAGGAGTGGATGAAATGCAAAACAATAGCCATTATGAGCAAACCGGCATTCTTCCTGTTATAAACATTCCAAACGTTTCCCTTGCAATCCCCGTCGCAGAAGCTTTGCGGCTCGGTGGCATAAATTCAATAGAAGTAACCTTACGTTCAGCTGATTCATTAGACTCTATTAAAAGCATCAAGTTGGCTTTCCCGGATATGACAGTAGGCGCAGGAACAGTACTTAACACGCAAACGGTAGACCGTGCTATAGAAAACGGAGCTGATTTTATTGTATCACCCGGATACGATGATGAAGTGGTTAACTACTGTGTAAATAAAGGAATACAGATTGTTCCCGGTTGCACTACACCTTCAGAAATGCAAAAAGCAGTAAAACTCGGACTTAAAGTTTTAAAATTCTTCCCGGCAGAGCTTTCCGGAGGCATTGATGCTATAAATCTCCTTTCAGGTCCTTTCCCCAACGTTAAGTTTATACCGACAGGCGGAATCACTTTTGAAAACCTCGGCAAATATCTTGCGTGTAAAAAAGTCCTTGCGTGCGGCGGAAGCTATATGGCAACAAAAGGCCAGATAGAAAACAGGAACTTCGAAAAAATCACGGAAGCCTGTAAAAAAGCCGTTGATATTTCCCTCGGTTTTGAGCTTGCTCATATCGGAATTAACTGCACGAGTGAGGATAGTGCCGCAAGCGTTGCTGAAAGCATTTCGAAAATATTCAGAATGCAACCACGCCATATGAACAGTGCTGTGTTTGCGGGAACTGCTGTTGAAGCTGTAAGGTCGGGTGGACTTGGTACGCATGGGCATATAGGCTTTTATACAAACTCCATAGAACGAGCAATGGCATATTTTGATGCTATGAATATTCCGCTTAACGAGAGTGCTTTTAAATACAACAAGAACGGCGAAATTTCTTGTGTTTACCTCAAAGACGAGATTGGTGGATTTGCACTTCACGCAGTGGAAAAATAACTTAAAGAGGAGAATGAAAATGTTTAAAAGAACCAATGAAGAATGGCGTCACATTATTATCGACCATAGGGTTTGCGTCAGCGACACAGCGAATTTAACTTCATCAAGCGCCCCTATAAGCTGCTTTGATCCCGAACATGGCATGCTGTTTACTCCCTATCATGCCGGCAGAAACAGTTACGGTGAGCAGTTTAGTACGATGATGCTTATGAAGATGCCCATCATGCAGCCGCACCGCGCAGAAAATTTTGTTCTCATGGATAGTGGAGACGTTATCGACGGTGTTACCTACACAAATCCCGTGGATGCAAGTTCGATATTCTGGCAAGGAAAGGTTCGAATATTTTTTCTTGCAAATGCAAGCGATTACTATTATCTGGATTTTGATCCGAAAACAAACACCATGTCAAACCCGAAGCCTGTTATGTGTACATTTGCGGACGCACAAGCGCCGCTTCATTTAACCAAAGCAGCAGTTGGAGCATATCTTGAAAAAAGCGGCATGCAGGGCTTTAATCTCGATTTTGATCCAAGAGAAAATATTATAAATGTAGCAAAGCCGTGTTTTTTTGACGGGGCATACTACGGCTGTATCACTTCCGGTTGTTCCCAGCCTATTATATGGAAGTGTACGGACGGTACAACGTTTGAATTTCAGGGAATCATTCCAAAGATAGCATCGTACGAATGTCAAATTGCTATATGCGAGGGCGATATGTATGCGCTTTTGCGAGCGGCGAAGGACTGCAACTATTATGTATCGCATGACCTTGGAAAGACCTTTTGTGAAACGCCTGCAAGCGTGCCGCTTGAGGAAACTCGTCCGCAGCTGCTCGAGTATAACGGACACGTTCTCATGGCGTACTCGGCTTTTGACATTAAGCCTACCTTACTGAAACGGTACAGAAACAACGTACGTCTTCTTCTCGGACGTGGTGACGATGTTTCAAAGTATAAGGAGATATTTACTGTTGTAGATAAATACGGAATAGTGTATTATGATATAATCAACTATAAGGGCGAGCTTTTCATGATATGGAGCAACAGTGAATTATATCCCGATAAAATACATGGCGACTGTGTTCGGGGAAAGGACGCGCTTTACTATGCGCGACTTGGTGATCTGTACGACTATATTGCGGATGAAACAGAGGAAAACGGAGGAAACTGAAATGAAAAAAGTAATAGGTTTTGGTGATTATATTCTGAGACTAAATCCTGAAGGATATTTAAAATTTATTCAGGCAAATAATTTTGAGATTTTTTACACAGGAGCTGAAGCAAATGTTTGTACTTCTCTTTCGTATATGGGGGTTCCGACACAGTTTGTTACAAAGCTTCCCGACAATATGATTTCCGAATGTGCAATATCCACCCTTAAAAGATTTTCCGTCGGCACAGACCATATCGTATTCGGTGGCGAAAGAATCGGCTTGTTTTATCTCGAAAAAGGGGCATCGCAACGCCCTTCAAAAATCGTTTATGACCGTAAAAATTCCGCTTTTTGTGATTCTGACCTTCATGACTATGATTGGAAAACCATCATGCAGGATGCAGGGCATTTTCATTTCACAGGTATCACACCTGCACTTGGAGGCAACCTTCCGGAAATTTGTCTTGCGGCATGTAAAACAGCAAAAGAATCCGGTCTTACAGTAAGCTGTGACCTTAACTATCGAAAAAACCTCTGGACACGGAGCGAAGCTAAGGCCACAATGGAGAAACTCCTTCAACATGTTGATGTTTTAATCGCAAACGAAGAAGATGCCGCAGATGTACTCGATATACATGCATCTGGTACTGATATTCTTTCGGGCAAGCTTAGCAAAGAAGGATATATAGAGGTTGCTGATAAAATTTCAAAAAAGTACAACATTGACACAGTAGCAATCACCTTACGTAAAAGCATCAGCGCTTCTGATAACGATTGGTCTGCTCTTCTTTACCGTAACGGCAAAGCTTATTTCTCTAAAGAATATCATATTCACATCGTTGACCGTGTAGGCGGAGGCGACTCTTTTGGTGCAGGTTTAATTTACGCATTACATAACGGATTTGAAGAACAACAAATTATTGAATATGCAGCCGCGGCATCATGCCTTAAGCAAACTATTGAATTTGATGTAAACCTTTCAAAACCAAGTGATATTTTAGCTCTTGTTGGGGGAGACGGTTCGGGCAGAGTTCAAAGATAAGCATATGCAAAAACGCTCATCGTAGGTTACAATGAGCGTTTTTTATTTTATTCGATTTGTTGTGCTTCTGCTAACATATTCTCAATAAATATCCCATAACCTCTCGTCGGGTCATTTACAAAAACGTGTGTCACAGCCCCCACAATTTTACCATTCTGGATGATCGGTGACCCTGACACGACTGTTGTCAATAGGGGACAACATATATCCTTGGTTATTTAAATATTTATAGTCACTTTCCAAGTAAATAACCTATCTTTATCCACTGGATAGCCTCTTTACCCTGTTCAACAGGTCCGCCGTCCTCAATCCAGGCAGCCCCGTTTTCGGTTGAAAGTGCCTGCGGACAGTTTGAAAATGCCATATAAAGGTCTCCGCGGATATTTACAAGCTCATGCTCTACAATTCCGTATTTTGAGAACCAGTCAAAAATAACCTTTCCGTCATATACAATTTTAATTGAGTTACGGAAATTATGCATACGCGGGAAGTTTTCTCTTGACTTATCGCTCTTGTAATTGTATACGATAAGCGGTTTGCCGTAATATTCCATAATATCAGGTCTTGACTGAACACCGTCTTCAAAAATTGTTGTGTTCCAGGTTTTGCCTCCGTCTTTTGACACTGTATATGCTGCGTGACCCGTTCCGTGGTCATCCGGCGGCACTCGGTACATACCGAATATTCCGTCATCATTTATGAAATATCTGAATTCGTATGTCATCGGCTCCGGACATACTGCAAACGGGACAAGTATATTATCTTCAAGTTTACACAGTATCGGATATCCGAGGTCATCTTCCGAAATTGCTGTGTAAATTTCGCCTTTGTATTTTGTGATTTTATTGATGAGAGGCTCCATTTCGGTAGTCACAACAAGTCCGTGTTCCTCAGAAAGATACTTTCTGTATGTATAATTATTAAGTCTGACATCCCCGTTTTTTGTGCGCAAAAATACTTCTTTTCTCTCCGAAACAGTATCGCTAAAAAAGTCGTACTCGCGGTAAAATGTGGCATATTCTCCACGGGAAGTTGTAAAAAGCATTCTGATTCTGCCGTCACCGACAAGATAATTTGCCATACATACTACTCCGCGCGACTGACCTACGCCCTCGTCTATAATACGTCTTCGTGCGTTTTCAGGCTGCGAGGGTGAAAACACCGACAAGCATATTTTACCTGTGGATTCTCCGTATGCTTTCATAAGGCCTGTCATATAGCTTACGAAAACAAGTCCGTTTGCCTTGTCGTAAGATGCGGCACTTGCACACGCCGCCGTTTCTGTCAGACCATCGCTTATCTGCACCATTTCCATACCGTAGTTCATAATATTCCTCCTATTAAATACTATCTGCCGTTTTCATTTTTTCCAAAGTCTCTTTTGCCTGATTATAAACAAAGCACCAATCCGCCCCCGCAAAAATCATGTCAGGAGAAAGCTTTGACCAGAACTTGATATCTGCTTCATTCATTCCGCCTGCAATCCCGAAATATTTTCCGTTCTTTTTAAGCAGTTCTATCGCTTCTTTCATTTTGGATACTGTTGTATCACCAAAAACATTTAAAATTTCACCAAGTGATCCGGACAAATCGTTCGGACCAAAAATGAATCCGTCAATGTATGGAATTTTTATGATTTCTTTAAGATTATCGATGGCATCTACATGCTCAATTTGTACAAATCTGCACATTTCATAACTTTTTACCTTAACATATTCTTCTGCTGGTATTGCGCCGTACCCAATTGCACGTATTGGCCCGAAACCGCGCGTTCCGTGTGGCGGGTACAGTGTCATTGCAATCAGATTTTCAAACTCATCTGTACTTTTTGCCATAGGAAAAATTACTCCATCCGGCCCCATTTCAAGAATCCTTTTTGTATCCGTGAGGTCATTTTGAGGGAGGCGAACAATTGCCGGGATATTCTGAGAACGCGCCGCATTCAAATGGCACAGGACCTCCTTATAGCTCATATAAGTGTGCTCTGTATCAATCCACACGCAATCATATCCGACATTTCCCATTACTTCGCAAAGACAAGGGTCAGTAAGGCTTACGAGTGTTCCGAAGATTCTTTCGTCGTTTTTAATTTTTTCTCGCAAAAGATTCATTTTACACCTCCGAAAATAATCATATTCTTAATTTTTACAATATACCTTTTTTGCAAAACAGTCCGAAAGCTCTCTTTAATTATATCAGCATATTTCACACTGTAAATATCAAATTAAGCAAATAATATTGTAATTCTTGCAATAATGTGTTATGATTATTTCATGAGGTGTAATTATGCATGACTTTTTTGAATATAAAATAGATTTTGAAAATATTTTTTTGAAATACGCAAAAGGAACTCCCTCGATAAAGGAACAGGAATATCATGAATACAATGAATTCGTCTATTTTATTCAAGGTAAATCCTTTTTGATTTCCGAGAAAATCCAGCAAGACCTTACTCCGGGAAGTATTATTTTTATTCCTAAGGAACATTTTCATCAATTCTGCATCAGTCAGCGCGACAGTTATGAACGCCTGATATTAGGATTCAGAGAAACCCCTGAACTTGAAGGTCTTATGAATCAAATTGCAAGCGGAATCAAGGTCATTAATATACTTGACAGTAAAACTCTGTCTATTTTGAAAAACATACAAGATATAGTAATCAGCGAGCTTTCGGATAGCGAAAAAGGTCTGTTTATTCGCTCGTCTTTGATACAGTTTCTTATCTGTTTAAAGCAGTCTCCTGCCAAAACAATTTCCAGAAACATGAATCTTTCCCCTGTCATCAGCCAGTCCCTATCTATCATAGACGAAAAATATGCAGAAGATCTCTCCATAAAAGCTATTGCCGAACAGCTTTACGTTTCCCCCTCAACACTTTCTCATAAATTCAGCAAAGAAATGAATATTTCCATATATCGATACATAACAAAAAAACGTTTATCTGTGGCACATCAATTCATTAAAAACGGCGGATCACTGACCAACGCAGCATCAATCAGCGGATTCAATGACTATTCCTGTTTTTACAGGCTTTACAAAAAGTATTACGACAAATAAGAATTAAAGCATTTTATATCAGGTCTTGTATGATTAAAAATCTTCTTAAACTCCTGTTTGACGTTTATAAACAGAGATGATTTGGGGACGGGGCAGTTTTGGTTACAAAAAACCGCCCGTCCCCAAAATGTTCTTGACATTATATTAAAATAGTTAGTAAAATTTGTATCAAAGCCAACGGTAGCAATGATATTCAATTCTGCCATATAAACCATTTCAATCACCTATTTTGAGACTTTCTTCGTAATACTATAATTCAAATTATGACGAAAGTCAAAGTTTTTTATGACAGACCATAAAAATGCTCACCCATAAAATATAGGTGAGCACTAAGGCTATTTAATTTTCTCCGCTTCGGCAAGCATATTCTCAATAAATATGCCATAGCCCCTCGTTGGATCGTTTACAAATACGTGCGTAACAGCACCGATAAGCTTACCGTTTTGGATTATGGGGCTACCGCTCATTCCCTGAATAATACCGCCGGTTTTGTCGATTAAGTTTTTATCGGTCACTTCAAACACAATTCCTTTGTCCTTGCTTTTTGGAGCAGATTTTTTGATATTTATTGAGTATTTTTGTATACCTTTCTGGTCAATATCCGAAAGAATATACGCCTCGCTTTCCGTAACCTGCGACGGTGGGCAGACGGGTATTGCATCGGAGGGCGTAAATGAAAATTTTTCGCTTAGTGTACCGAAAATTCCATGTCCCGTATTTAATGTCACATTCCCCAGAATATCACTTCCGAAAACACCGCCAAGCTCGCCCGGTGCACCTCTTTTTCCCTTGATTGCCGTCAAAGAGGTGCAATTAAGAATATTAGCCGATTTTACGGAAAGAATATTACCTGTATCCACATCGCAAATTCCGTGTCCGAGTGCACCAAAGGAGCGGTTTTGGGGATTAATAAAAGTGACAGTGCCGATTCCGGCGGTACTGTCACGCACCCAAAGTCCGAGCCGTGGGGTTCCGTCTGAGTCCTTTACGGGAGTAACACAAACGTCAAAACGACTGCTGTCACGGCGTATGGTAAGTGTTACGCTGTCGGGATTTTCGTTTACGGCTTCACTGAGCTCCTCAATGCTTTTTATGGCATTTCCGTTTACTTTTTCGATTACGTCATTTGCTCTTATGCTGCTTTTGTGTGCAGGACACATATTCTGATTTTCTTCGTTATTTATCTGCGATGTTCCTATAACAAGAATACCGTCCGTATACAGTTTTACTCCGACCGCTTTTCCGGACGGTACAAGGCGTATTTCCTGCGCCGATACGGAAAAGAGTGAAAGCATAAAAAAACAAATCACAAAAAAAGAAGCTGTCTTTACTTTTGTGAGATTTTTTGTCAAATAAATCACCGCCTTTCTCTTTTTTAAGTTGTGTTAATCGGATAAAAATATACTGTTGTAATTATTCAAGAAACGGAATAAAAAAACATAGCCAAAACCGATTTTTTGTGATATACTATATTTGAAGAAATTAAAAAACACAGAGGAACATTATGGAAAAGCTATTAAATACATTAAACGATAAACAGATTGAAGCGGTTAAAACTACCGAAGGTCCCGTGCTTGTCGTGGCAGGTGCAGGAAGCGGAAAAACTACGGTAATTGTAAACCGTATTGCATACATAATAGAGCATAACCGTGTCAGACCGTCGCAGATACTGGCAATCACATTTACCAACAAAGCCGCACGTGAAATGAAGGAGCGTGTGGAAAGACTTCTCGGTGATGTGGCGGCAGGCTTATGGATAGGAACCTTCCATTCGATATGCGTACGTATTTTAAGAAGCAGTATAGACTTTCTCGGCTATGGACGTGATTTTGTAATATATGACAGTGCCGATACACGTACCGTAATAAAGGAATGTTTAAAGGAGCTTGACCTTGACGAGAAAAATTATCCGCCAAGAAACGTACTCTCAATCATAAGCAATGCAAAAAACGATATGATGGAGGCAAGTACGTTTGAAAGCAGCTACAAAAATGATTTCCGCATGAATCAGGTTGCTAAAATCTATAATCTTTACCAGTCAAAGCTTAAAAAAAACAATGCGCTTGATTTTGACGATATAATTTTAAATACCGTTAAAATCCTCAGTCTTAACAACGATGTGAGAATGTATTATCAGGACAAATTCCAGTATGTGCTTGTGGACGAGTATCAGGACACGAACAATTCGCAGTATATGCTTATAAGGCTGTTGTCTGACGGCTATAAAAACATATGTGTTGTGGGTGATGATGACCAGAGTATATACAAATTCCGTGGAGCAAATGTAGGAAACATTCTGCGATTTGCCGATGATTACCCCGATATAAGCAAAATCATGCTTGAGCAGAACTATCGTTCCACACAGAATATTCTTGATGCCGCCAATTCGGTTATAGCAAATAACGGCGAGCGCATGGGTAAAAAACTATGGACGGATAACGGCGAGGGTGAAAAAATCAAGTCATTTACAGCGTCGAATGAGTATAACGAAGGGAAATTTGTTGCACAAACAATCCGCAATCATTATGATGACGGCGGCAAGTTCAGTGATTGTGCCATTTTGTACCGTACAAATGCACAGTCCCGTGTTATAGAAGAAATGCTTATGCGTGAGGCTGTGCCGTACAGAGTTCTCGCCGGACTTCGCTTCTATGACCGCAAGGAAATTAAGGATATTATTGCATATCTGCGTTTGATTTTAAATCAGAACGATGACATGAGCCTTAAGCGTATCATAAACGAGCCTAAGCGTAAAATAGGCGGTGCAACGGTGGAAAAGGCAGAAAAAATCGCACAAAAAGAGGATAAGAGTATTTTTGAGGTTATAATTAATGCACAGCAGTACGAGGAGCTGAAAACTTCTGCACCAAAGCTCAAGCAATTTTGTGAAATTATAAATTCACTCATAAAGCTTCGTGACAACGTTCCGCTTACTGAGCTTATCACACGAACTCTTACCGATACCGGTTACAGTGCGTCACTTATGGCAACCGATGATATAGAAAACAAAACACGTCTTGAAAACCTTGACGAATTTCTGTCAGCCGCACAGGAATTTATGAAGAATGACGAATACAACGGTACATTGGGCGAATTCCTCGAAAGTGTTACGCTTATTTCGGACGTTGACGAGTATGACGAAGAGCAGGATACGGCAGTTTTAATGACAATACATTCCTCAAAAGGACTTGAATTTAATCATGTATTCCTTGTCGGAATGGAGGAGGGAATATTCCCCGGTATACGTTCAATCGAGGGCGGAAAAGAGGAAATTGAGGAAGAAAGACGGCTTTGCTATGTTGCCATGACCCGTGCAAAAGAAAAGCTCTATATCACAAAGACAATGAGCCGCACACTTTACGGCAGAACGGCGCCGTCAAGGGAGTCACGCTTTTATAATGAAATTCTGCCCGAGTATGTAGAGGATATTTCAGGCTTCAGTACGAAAGCGGCTGATGTATGGAGCCGTATTGAAAATGATTTTCCAAGCTTTGTCGCAAAGAAAACGTTCTCCTCGTTTACGAATGTTGAAAAGTCGACACCAAAGCCGATGGAAAGCCCGGACGGTGATTTTAAAGCTGGAGATATTGTTGAGCATCGGAAGTTCGGACGAGGTGTTGTGTTAAGTGCAAAGCAGTTCGGAAAAGATGCAATTTTGGAAATTCAGTTTGACTCTATAGGTCATAAACAGCTTATGGCGGCATTTGCCAAGCTTAAAAAAATACAATAAAGTTTATATTTTAACAAAAAAGTAATGGAAATGTATAGATATGTGTGTTATAATGATTTACAGAGTAACAACATATTTTGAGATGCATATTTATATAATTGGAAATAAAATTTTAAAACGCAGGTTAACGGAAAGGAGTCTGTTATGGGAGATTTTTTTGAAAAATTCAAAATCGGTGCCAATAAGGCGAAGGATGAAGCCGTAAAAATAGGCAAGCAGGTTGCAGATAAAGCGGAAAATGTTGCAGGTCAGACAAAGCTCAGGTTTGCAATAAACGACACCGAGGGTAAAATGAAAGAATTTTATTGCGAGATAGGCAAAAAAGTCTATGCATCATATTCGAGAGGTGAATGGGTAGACGAAGAAATCGAAGAAAAATGCAAAAAAATAGACTCATTGAACGAAGAAATAAGCGCATTAAAGGAAAAGCTTTCCGAGCTTCGTGAATCGGTAAAATGTTGTGTATGCGGAGAGTACAACGACAAGGAAAACATGTTCTGTTCAAAATGCGGAGCGGCTTTGTCGGCTGAAGACTTTGAAAGAGAAGAAGCTTCGGAGAACTATGATGATGCAGACACTATCACAATACAGGCGGTGAAGCCCGAAACAAGTACGGATTTATAAACCCTACGAAAGGATAATTTTAACATGGAAGATAAAGTGATAAAGAACTATAATGAGGACGACGCTTTTTATTCGGGAACAGACGAGGATTATGAGGAGTTTTTGAAGTCCGTTGACGGAAAAATAAACGCAGGCAGTCCTGTAGTAGATGACGAAAGTGCAGACGACCTTGGTGCAACAAAAACGATTAATCTCCAGGGTGTGATTGATAAATTCCGCAAAACGGCGGACGGCATAATGGGCGTATCTAAAAAATTCACCGCAGGTGCAGTGAGTAAAATTGAGGACCTTAAAAAAGCAAAAGAAACCGAAGAGGAGGAAACCGCTCCTGTTGAGGAAGAGCCCTTGAAGGTTTATACCGAAGCACCGCAGACTGTACAGAAGGTATGCAATGTAATTGACGATAAGCGTTTTGACGATATTAACGAACAGCTCAAGGGAATAGAAGAGCTTTTAAAGGATATTGAGGTGCAGAGCCGAAGCGGTTCTTCATACGCCGAAAATGCACTTTTGCAGATAAAATCCGTATCGGGAAGTGTTGAGGAAATACGTCAGGCGGTTTTGGGGATTACAAAGCTCAGCGACAGTATTTTCGATTTGAAAAATGCACAGATGAATTCTAAAAATTCTCTGGAAAGTCTTGAAAAGAGCTTTACATCACTTAAGAAAAAATGCGTAATGGGTATTACTGTAATAAGTATTCTTACTTTGCTTTCAATCGTAATGTCCATTCTGGTGCTGCTGTCATAAGAAATAAATTCGGGATGATTGAAAATCTCCCGAATTTTTTTGTTTTAAATATAAAAATATTTTCAAAAAACACCATATTATTACATTAAAAAGCAAAATTTATGCAAATAGTAATAAAAAGTTCATAAATTATGTATAGACAATTCAAAAATTATCTGTTATAATAGTATACGATTGTATGATAGAGATACTATCGGAATTATTTCGGAAGGGATGAGCTTTTTGGTACGAAGAAGAGTTATATCAAGACTGTGCGCCATGATAGTGATAGCAATTCTGGCATCGGGCGCAGGATATATGAAAAACTCTGCATCTGCACAAGGCACTGCGATAAAAAGCGGTGAGGCTTTGGAGCAGGTGGTTTCTTTGCATGAAAAATTACAGGGAAACAGCGTTGAAGTTCCTATGGGCATGTACGGAAGCGGACTTGATGACGGTCTTTTAAAGTCGGTCGTTCTCGGATATGTCAACCTTGATGAAGCTGAAGCACTTTCAGAGCTTACAATGCGTAAGCAGGACATGATGAATGTTCTTTATAAAACAGTTATCAGCTATGATGACAGCTTTGCAATCAGCTCAGATGAGGCGGAAATAATTCTTAATAACTGCTATGATAACGCATATATTGACGATGCAAACAGACTGGCATATGCTTTCATGATAAAGCACGGCGTTATCAGGGATATTGTAAATTCAGAGCCTGACAAGGAAATTACGGACGAAAGCTGTAAGGTGCTTGTTGACTTGATATATAAAATGTTCTTCAAAACGGTTACTGTTAATACGGGTGAAACGGACATCACTATCGGCTCAAATGTAAACGAGCTGATTTCAAGTGTTGGTGAGCCTAACCGTGTTGATGTTTCGGAGTACGGCTTTGAATGGTACGTATACAATGAAAATTACGATAACTTTATGATGGTTGGTGTACATTCGGGCAGAATTTGCGCATTGTATACCAATAACGCACATTTTAGTGTTGGCGAAATCGCAAGCGGTGATGACTATACCAAAACCCTTAGCTATGATACCGATGAAAATGTGATTTTCTATACGGATACAAACGGCAAGATAGATGCGGTTTTATATGTTGCGGAGCAGAAGGGTTCTGATAATACTCAGGAGCTTGTGGATGCGAAATGCAGTGAATTTATTGATTTGATAAATTCATACCGTTCAAAAAATTCGTTGCCGATATACGTGCAGTCGCAGGATTTGAGCGAAGATTGTGAATTGTCCATGATGGATTTTGCGGCAGGTCTTGAGGTTGACGAAAGCGTATCTGTTTACAGAAGCTATTCCGTATTTAATATGTATAATGAATATGTGAATGACGGAAGCAGATTTATTTATAATGATAACAAATACCCCGAAAGTATCGGTGTAAGCGCATATATTGATGAAAACGACAATTTTGTTGCAGGACTTGTTGACAGTAACGGTTCTGTTGCAAAGCTTCAAAGCTCATATACTGTATCATTAAACAGCAGAGAGCTTGAAGTTGAAGAAATCGGGGAGGTAACAACTCCGATACTTCTTTCACCGACACCTGAGCAGATTTACAATGCAGGTGACGATGTTGTGATTGAGCTTGCAATGCAGGCATCGGATCAGTATCATATAGAAGTATTTGATATTGAAAATGACGAATATGCAGTAAATAAATATATAACAACCGATTCGACTACAATAACTCTGCCATCAGAGCTGTTTACTGATGGTTGTGACTACAGAATGATAGTCAATTCAATACTTCCCGACGGAAGCGCACTTCCCTCCGAGGAGGTCTTGATAAGCTACGGTACTGCTTTTGATACGGGTGTTGATATTTTAACTCCGTATAACGCAGGTGTTACGGATGATGATTATCTGTACGTTTCATGGGACGCTGAAAAATATCATGATTTCTGCGTTGATTTGTATGACGGCGAAGGAAATCTTGTCACAAGCAAGGTAATTGAGGACGAGCATGAAGCACTCATTCAGGGGGTGACTCCGGGTGAATATTTTGTATATGTAACTGCCTTAAGACGCGGTACAAAAGTAGAAAAATCACAGGATTTTGTGTTCTGTACCGTTAAGATGCCTGAGCCCGTAGTTGAAGAAATTATTCTTGACGAAAACGATACCTATTATTTCGTTTATGAAGACGAGGATATGGGCGTTGTTTATCTGTATGATGAAGAACTGATAAACGTAAAGGAAAACGGACAAACCGTTACAAAGAAAAAGATTATCAGAAAGCAGGTAAAGGCGACAAGAGCCTATAAAGAGCTTTGCGATAATCAGATAAAGCGTGAATATACAACCGGCGAACCTATGCTTGTTCCGACAATGGTAACAGCGTCAACCAAGCTGGGTCAGGAAATAGTAAATACAGCCGCTAAGTATCTTGGTGTTGATTATGTCTGGGGCGGAACAACTCCCGACGGCTTTGACTGTTCGGGTCTTGTGCAGTATGTTATGAAGTCATTGGGTATCAATGTTTCAAGAACATCACAGGAGCAGATTAAAAACGGTGTTCCCGTAAGCAAGGGTGACTTGCAGGCGGGCGACCTTGTATTCTTTGAATCAAACGGCGATGTTCATCACGTAGGTATTTATGTCGGAAACGGCATGATGATTCATGCACCGAGAACAGGTGATGTTGTAAGGTATCAGTCTATTGAAACTCCGTATTATCAGAGTGAATACGCAGGCGCAAGAAGAGTATATTGATTTTGAGGAGCGTTTTCTAAAAGCAGGGAATGCTCCTTAATTATATAACATGGGAAAAAGGATGTGTAAAGAATGAATTATATGGCTATTGCAAAAACCAATAAATCATACCGTCGAATCAGCGGCGCTGTAATTGCGGTGGTTGCGGCATTTGTATGCTATGCGGCATTTATGGCAATTTATACGCTGGCAGGAGATTATGAAAAGAGAATTGTGTTCGGGATAGGATACATTATTGCGGTAATTCTTGGGCTTATGTATGTGATAATACGTATTAACACTGTGTTTACCACATATCTTGCCACCGACGGAAAAAATGTGTACATGAAAAACTGGGTAAATGATTTTTTACCGTATAATGTAAGAGGAATAAGCTTTTTAAAGGCATTTATTCCCGCAAAAACAAAAATGACCGAAATTCCCGTTGAGGAAATAAAAAATATTTATATAGGTACAAAAAATTTCATACGCAGAAATGCGGCGGCAAACGAAGAATTTGTTGGCAGTATAAAAAGTCTTGATAGGGATAAGTCGGACAGAAAGCAAATCAGAAACATTGAAATTTTTTATGTTGAAACAATAAACGGAGAAGGCGGCTACATGCCAATCGTAAAATTCAGCAAAAAGAACGTTAATAAAATTCTCAAAATTGTAAAGACAAAGAATAAAAACATCGAAATCAAGTCGGGAAACAAGGCATATAAAACCTTCAGAAATGAGGCTTCCGACGCTGAATAAATAAATTTATGGGATATTGT
>JAXJRQ010000120.1:0-2092 GCA_036310525.1 Clostridia bacterium | reverse complement strand
CTATTTGATTATAGTTTTATTTAAGAATACCTTGCCGCATATTTTTTTACTCCTTTTCTGGAATGAAACTATTATATCACATCAGCTTTAGGAAAGCAAGTACCTAAAAGAAATTTTTCTTCCTCTTATATGTTAACAATCATACCGGCTTCTTGGCGTTCAGAATAGTTTCTGCTGTTTGCTGTGGTGTTTGGTTGGAATTGTCCAACCAAAAGCTGATCCGGGGTGTTGTCTGTATAAATGTATCGTATAAGGTTTCAACCGTAAAGCCGGAATAGCATGCTTTCTCCCTGTATAGTTACGTCTTTTTACAAACGTAAACCTGTTACGTTTATTGTGTGATATATATTATATCATATTTTAGTGCCATTGTCAATAATTTTCTTAATATTATCGTTCCTGTTCGTGATTTCGGTACTTTGTGTGGTTATGGTCTGTATTTCGTTGCTTGTTTTTCTCTAACCTCATTAGAATAGAGAATGGTTTTTCGTGCAGTTCCATATTTACATCAGCTTCAACATCTTTGTATATATCATAACTGTATTTACGTCCGTATTTCTCTTGTAGCTTTTGTATATTTGATTTTGTGTATTCATCATGGATTGTATAGCGTTCAGCCTGTACCGCCACCATATCTTCGGACGGAATACTCTTTTTGATTGATATAAATTCAGCTTTATCGTCAGCACATTGTTTTTCTAATTCTGTATTATTTGCAGCAATTTCTATAATAATATCATCATTTTTTATGTGCAATGCTTTATACTGTGGAATATCTTTTTCAGATTTGCAACTCATTTTGTCAAGGAAGGCGGATTTGAGATTTTGCAATTTTTTTATTTCTTTTTCCGTCTTGTCTATATGTTCCGTCAATTCTTTATGGCGAAAAATGTGTATTGGATTTAAATGTTTCTGCTCGGCTTTCATTTTCTTCAATTCGGTAATTTTATTATCTAACTGCTGGACAATTCCGTTATACCTTTGAACAGTAACATCAATAGTGGTGTTATACTGTTTGAGTTCTGTGGATATGTTTTCATTTTGCGTTATTTCATAACGGTTAAATATATATCTGTTCCGCAAATTCTCTAATGTATTTGCAAAATCCAAAACAGTTTTTTTCACCTTATCTACAACTATTGCCGATAGCTTTTTGATTTGTTTCTTTATTTCAAGCAACAAAGCGTTATCAGCTTTTATTTGCCTGTTCATTTCGCACCGTTCCGAAACACCGCCGCGCTGTTCTATGATATGCGCGGAAACACCCTCGTGAATAGTCGGCTGCTCGTCAATGCCGCACTCCTTGAAGCTGCGGCAGTCAACGCGTGCGTCAATGCTGTTCTGCTCCAGTGCCTTATTCGTGACTCCTTCCCATGCTTTGCGCCAACGTAAGACCTGTTCCTCGCTGTTCCACTCGGCGCATATGGGATTTTGCCTTCCGTATCGCGTACTTTTGGGATTTTTGCTTACCCTCTCATATCCCTGCTGTTCGGCTTCGGTGGGAGTCATATACAGCTTTTTCTTGTCTACCTTATACTGATACTGCTTTTCCCAGCCGTCAGCTTGTGCAGTCTTGAACTCGGCTGCTGTAAAGCCGCGTTCTTCATCACCGCGTTTGCATAAATACTCTTTCTGCGTCTTAGCCTGCCACTTGCCTTTATCATCAATCGGTCGCATAGTTAGCAGAATATGCGCATGAGGATTATGCCCGTCGGTGTCATGTATGCTGACGTCAGCACACATACCCTTATTGACGCACTGTTTGGATATAAAATCTTTAAGAATGGCTTTCCATTCATCAAGTCCGATTTCAACGGGTAAGGCAACAATCAGCTCCCGTGCAAGTCGGCTGTCCTTAGCTTTTTCGGCAGCTTCGACAGCGTTCCATAATTCTGTCCTATCCTGCCATTCTGGCGGAGCATTGGACGGCAAGAATATTTCGCTGTAAACACAACCGTGCTTGCGCGTATAGTCATGCATCATGCCGTCATAATCGTTGTAGATTTTCGAGCATGACGCATAAGCCGCAGCAGCTACTACGGAACGTCCAGTGCCGCGGCTTATCATCTTTGCTTCAAAATGGTAGATTGCT
>JAXJRQ010000119.1:0-6484 GCA_036310525.1 Clostridia bacterium | reverse complement strand
TTACATAATTGACAACAACGCAACCGTGCGAAGTACAGCAAAGGTTTTTAATGTGTCAAAATCAACCGTACATAAAGATGTACACGAACGGCTCAAAAAGCTCAATCCCGCATTATACCGTGAGGTGCACAAGGTACTGGAAACGAACAAAGCCGAGCGGCACATACGTGGCGGACTTGCAACGCAGGCAAAGTACAAGTCAAAAAAATAACAGCAAGGCATTTTGCCTTGCTGTTATTTTTTTAATAAACTCTTCTTGCACCGATATATCTCGACTCATAATAGCCGGTTGTAATATCAGTATACATTATTGATTTACCTGTTGACGGTGAATGAATCATCATGCCGTCGCCCACATACATACCAACGTGGTTCGCATAGCTGCCTGAACCAAAGAACACCAAATCGCCCGGTTCAAGCTGTGATTTTGACACAGGTGTACCGTTCTTCATCTGATCATCCGCAACACGGTTAATTCTTATACCGTTTTTCGAGCATACATACTGCATAAATCCTGAACAGTCAAATCCGCTCGGTGAAGTACCGCCCCAGACATAGGGTGTGCCGAGGTATTTTGCGGCTTCGTCGATAAGCGCCTGACCCTTCGGGTTTGAAGCAACGTATGTATTTGTGTTTTTGTTAGACTCTGTTGCTTTGTATCTGAATTTAACCGGCAAGCTGTAGCACTCTGTGCCGTCAGCCATTACTGCGCCGACAATCACGGAATAATCCGCATTTGCCGCCATCCATGATGCATCGATTTTTGTTGATGTTGAGTCAACATCCTCCCATATAACGGGAATTGATTTACAGTCCTTTATAAGAACCTTATAACTAACTGCGCCGTCACTTTCCGTCCATTTAACCTCAAACGGACCCTGTTCAATAACCGAATCCTCTGTAGGCAATTTAATTTCGGGAAGTGCAACCATGTAGTCCTTCTCGCTGAACTGGCTGTACGAGCGGTTTACGCAGGCGATTGCCTGTTCTCTTGTTGTTGAGTTTAACGGGTCAAAATTCGCATCATCAACACCGTTCATAAGTGAATAGTTAAGCGATGTGATAACCGACGCCTTTGCCCATTCGCTGACCTCGCCGCCGTCCTTGAAATTATCTATAATCCATGTGTCGGTACCGTCTGAAAGCTCAAACTCGGATTCACTTGCCGTAAGCGTGCTTATAAGCATCTTTGCCATTTCTTCACGAGTTACAAGCCTGTCGGGAGTAAACCTCCCGTCGCCCGTACCTGATACGATACCGTAGCAGTACGCCTGTGCAACCGCTAAATTATCGGTATCCGAAAACGGTGAAACCTCCGGTTCGATAAGATCTGTATCATGCGAAAGCTTTTTATACAGATTAACCGCAAGCTCACAAAATTCCTGTCTTGTTATATTATCCTTCATATCATGTGAAACCACAGAATATGAAACAAGTCCTACTTCATTAGCTGCCCGGTACTCTGATACCGCCCATCCGCTCAACCCTGTTGCCAATGCCGGAGTTGCTGAAAGAGCAGACGTTGCAAGAACTGATAAGATAATCTTCTTTACTTTATTATTCAAGATATTATTCTCTCCTTTTTATTACGGATAAGCGCAAAAACTGCGGCTTATCCCTAAAGACTGTTACCCTATTTCCTTCATACATATTTTAACTGCCGGTTATACACCAATCGAAATGCATTAACTGTATTCTAACAGAAAAAGTGAGTATTGTCAATGGTTTTGGGCAATTTTTTTACAATGTTTAAAAAATATTTAAAACTTTCTTTAAAATTTAGAAATGTTTTTGTAATATAAGGGAAATTTTTCTGAAACTTTGGCGAAAATTATTTGTAAAAAAACACAATATGCTGTGGTAGTAAAAAAACAAAAACACATATGCTTGTGTCTGTACAATTTTTATGTTATAATTAATAAAAAAAGTAATATTTCTACTGATTAACCGGAGCTGAAAATATGGAAATTAAAAAACTTGAGCATAATCTGACGGTATGCAAGGTAAAATCCGAAAAGGATATTGATTTTAACAAGAGCTTTTATTTTATCGGAAAGACGGACGAGGAGTTTTCACTCGTGTGTCCCACAGAAGATGTGCCGGCTTGCACCGTTGTACGTGAGGATGGATGGAAAGGGTTCAGAATTCAGGGGATACTTGATTTTTCGCTGATTGGTATACTTGCCGACATTTCAAATATTCTGGCACAGAGCAAAATAGGAATTTTTGCAGTATCGACGTACAACACTGACTACATACTTGTCAAAAAAGAGAATTTTGATAATGCATTAAAAGTGCTTTCTGCACACGGATATGCGATTGTGTAAAACCGACGGAAATGTAAATCCTGTTAATACAGTAATCCGGAATAAACAAACAAAAAACGGGCAGATGCCCGTTTTTGTTTGTTTATTTATAATCGCCGAGATAATCAACGTTCTTTTCAAAAATTTCATCGCACATATTTCTGATTTCATCAAGTGAGCAGACAGCTGATGTAAGCGGGTCCATATAAACCGCATGGTAAACCATTTCCTTACTCTTTTTCATTGCCGCCTCAATTGCAAGATTTTCAATGCGTGCTGTTGTATTCACAAGTATTGCCACATGGTCGGGAAGCGGGCCTGCAATTGTGGTCTTAAATCCCATTCTGTCGGCAACTACGGGAACTTCAACACATGCGTCCGCAGGAAGATTGGGTATTGAATTGTTGTTTATAACGTTTCCGTTGAATATAAACGGTTTTCCGTCACCTATTCTTGCGTTGAAGATGTCAGCCGCATATTCTATACTCTTGTTTTTATCAAATTCCTTAGCAAGGTATTCGTCGTACTGCTTTTGCGGATTTGCTTTTCTCTCTCTTCTGAGGTTTAAAGAATATGCGTACAAGCCTGCATTACATTCGGTTGAATGTGTGCAGTATTTTTCGATAAGGTCGGGACGCTTTCTGAACCACTGGTTATATTCCGAGTTGTGTCCGCTTGATTCGGTAACGTAATAGCCAAGCTTTAAGAACATTTCGTTTCGTACCTGTTCTTTGTTGAAAATCTCCTCGTTGTTTTTCACAAGCTCATAGAGCCTCGGATACAAGTCCTCGCCGTTGTGCTCAAGCTTTGTATAGAAAGCCTGATGGTTCACGCCCTTGCAAAGATATGTAATCTCCTCATACGGAACATCGAGCCATTCTGCAAGCATTTTTATTGTACCCTGAACACTGTGACAAAGTCCTGTCACTTCAACATTTGCATACTTCTGCATAGCACCGCAAAGCATCGACATCGGATTTGTATAGTTGAGGAATACTGCATTGGGGCAGTATTTTTCTATATCGGCACAAATTTCAAGCATAAGGGGAATGTTTCTCAACGCTCTGAAAATTCCCGAAACGCTTCTTGTATCGCCGACGTTCATATCAACGCCGTACTTTTTGGGGATAAGGATTTCGTGCTGCCAGATGTCAACGTCGCCGTTGAATACCGTACACAAAACACCGTCTGCACCCTTTAGCGCTTCAATTCTGTCCATTGTCGGAGAGAGCTTGCATTTGGGGCAGTTCATTTCTGCTATTATTCTCTCGCATACTCTTGTGATATTTTTGAGGTTGTCTGCATTTGTGTCCATGAGCGCAAATTCACATTCCTCAAATGCGGGAAATGTGAGCAAATCACGGATAAGACTTGACGTAAACTGCAGGCTTCCCGCACCTATCAAGGCAAATTTTTTCATGTTATCATTCCTTTCAGAAATTTAATTTATAATTGCAGTATAAAATATTTAACTCCCTTTTTCAATAAACATTTCTGTTTTTTATATGGACAATCCTGCTATTTTTGATTGACGGATATATCAAAATGTGCTATAATGAATTTGTAAAACCAATTTATTGAAACTGAACGACAAAATTTCTTAAAATGTATTGTTAATATCAAAAAAAACTATGTTATAATATAGAATATTTCAATAAAAACGAAAGAAGGAATTCGGAATGTACAAGAAAATCTTATCACTATTGTTGGCATCAGTGATGTGTTTTGCAATAAATGTTAATGTGTTTGCTGATGACTATGTTTTTACAGACAGAAACGGAAATACGCAAACCGTTCCTGACGGTGAATATTCATTTGCCACCCGTGTTGTTGACTTTACACACGGAAATCCCTGGACAAAAGCTGAAACCCGCCAAAAAACAGAGTCAGTTTTAGGCGAACCGGATCAGGATTCGGATAACACGTCTCACTCCTTAACTTTAGGTGTAGGCGGTGTGCTTACGGTAGAGTTTAATGTCCAGATTACAGACGGTGAGGGTGACAATAAGTTTGCACCAAGTAATACTACAACCGAAGAAGAAGCAACAGGTTATGCAAATGCAACAAGAGAACAAGCGTTGTTAATAGCTGTTAGAATGGTTGAAAATTTGAAATAGTACAAAGATTTCATCAAATAGATGAAATCAATGAATAGTGAAGAATGAATAATGAAAAATTAAGGAACAAATGCTCTGCATTTGAATTAAAAGAAAATCGCAAAAGCGATTTTCAACCACAATTATTCATCATTCATTATTAATTATTCATTTTATAAGCGGCGTTCGGATTATACAGTCTTTATATGAAGATTGTCGAAATATATAGAATAATAAATAGTTTGACAATATCCTACAATTTGAATATAATATAAATTGTAGGATATATTTATTGTATAAATAATAGGAGGCAGTTATGAATATAAATACTGAAACAATTACAACTATGACAGAAGCAAACCAGAATTTTTCCAAGGTAGCAAAAGTGGCTGAGAACAATGGTCAGGCAGTTATCTTCAAAAACAACAAGCCGAAGTTTTTGCTTATTGATATTGATTCTGATTCATATTTTGATATTACTGATGACGAAAAAATAGATGTGGCAGCGAAAAGAATTATGAACAGATTTAAACCTGCTTTTGAGGAATTGGCAAAATGATTAAATTGAGTAAAGAAAAGGTTTTACTTTTACATCAGTTAATAGCAGAAGAAACGGGCGGAAGTGTCGGTGTAAGAGATGTTGGATTATTGGAGAGTGCTCTTAATAATGCGTATGCAACATTCAGAGGAGAAGAACTCTATAAAACAAAAGAAGAAAAAGCAGCAAGCCTTGGATTTTCGTTAATATCTAACCATGCATTTGTTGATGGTAATAAAAGAATTGGTGTATATGTTATGCTAACATTTTTGGAAGCAGAGGGAATAAAAATGAATTGCACCAATGAAGATGTTGTTGATTTTGGTTTGTCTGTCGCAGCAGGGGATATGAAATATGCTGAAATTCTGAAATGGATAAATAAATTCAAGAAGTAATCCTTGCTCTTAATTTGGCTTCCAAATTATACACTCACTTCGTACAAGGTAGGGTTCGGCGGTTTCCGACGAACCGTTTTCGGCACATCCTAAAGACTGTGCCCTACAATAATTGCAGCACATTGAACGAAACGAGCAGTCTTTATATAAAATAAATTGAAAGAGAAAATTTATGATAAAAGAATTTCAGGACCTTACAAATTTTACATCTGACAAATACCTGCATATAAACAGTTGCGGATTTCAGAACTACGGTTCATCGAGAATGCCCGTACTGCGCTCCAAAGGAAGAAAAGACTACCATTTTCTTTACATTGCCGAGGGCGTATGCAGTGCCAACACTCCCGAAGGCGAAAAACAGCTTTCACAAGGAGATTTATTGTTGTACAGACCGCACGAAAAGCAATTGTATTCATTTCACAGCGGTTCAAAAACATACTGGATTCACTTTACAGGAACAGGTGCGGGCGAAATCTTAAAAGCTGCCGCACTTGACAAAAAAAGCGTCATACATATCGGAACGGACAAAATTCTGACACGTCTTTTTGACAAGGTTATCAACGATTTTGTACCCGACAGCGACAATATCATGAGTATATCGTGGTTTTTACAGTTTTGTATGATGGTAAAGCGTTTTTCCTCCGACAGCGACGTGAGGATTTACGATGAGCGCATTTTGAAAATCACAAAATACATGAACAAAAATTATACTCAAAACAACAGCATGGATTTTTATGCACGCATGTGCGGACTGAGCCTGACGAGATTTGCACACCTTTTTAAAGCCGCCACAGGTGTTTCGCCGCATAAATACATGACAAATCTGCGTATTCGACACATTGAGCATCTTTTGACGTATTCGGATATGAACATAAGCGAAATCGCCGAAGCGACAGGCTTTGAAGATGCGCTGTATATGTCGAGACTTTTCAGAAAAAACACAGGCACTTCACCAAAGGAGTATATGGAAAAGCACCGCATATAAAAAGAGGATGTCTCTTTAAACATTTTCTATGTATAAATATTCAAAATTGTAGGGGTCGATGCCTACATCGACCCGAATCTATGCATTATCCACGGGCGGATGTGGGCATCCGCCCCTACAACCTGAATTTTTATGCAAAAATTTGTATTAAAAAGACAACCCCT
>JAXJRQ010000118.1:0-10515 GCA_036310525.1 Clostridia bacterium | reverse complement strand
ATACATACACCGTTTTCGTCTTTTTTAAATTCAAAATCATGGTTATGATATGCAAACGTCAATCCGTTTTCATAAAGAATATCTGCTATTTTGTTAAATCTCTCCACAAAACGCTTTGCTCCCTCAAGACTTCTGTCGTCAGCGCCCATAGCACCCAGTCCTGCAATTTTACAATCCATTGTATGGTGGTCTTTTATTACCTGAGGAAGATTTTCAACATACTTTGCTTCCGCAGTATGCGTAAGCATAATTTCCATATTATATTTATCTGTAAGTGATTTTATGGTTTCTGCGCTTATATCTGCGCTTACACCCGAAATCTGAACGGTTTTATATCCGATTTTCTGCAGCTTTGCAAGGCTTTCATCAAGTCCCTGTTCAGTTTTGCAGAACTCTCTTACATTATATAGCTGTGCACAAATCCTATTATCCATATCAGTGAGTTCCTTTCAAATCCTGTACTTCTGTTTGTCTTACTTTCTTCACATAAGTGGAATTATCAATTTTTTCTTTAAGCAGTCTATAGAAATCATCATGTGGGAAATTCTTCACATCTGCCCATCCGCCTGTCCATGTGCTGTAATGAATAGCATTGGAGATTGTAAGTCCCAGTACACCTTCCTCACCCGGCGCCAGAAGCTTTGTACCCTGAGTGATTGCTTTATAAAAATCCTTTAATATTCCTACGTGTTCTCCAAATTCACCCGTAACAGGAACCTCACATTTCCAAACTTCAGGTATGCCAAACGGTTTGAGATTCTTTTTGTTAAATTCACGTTCCGACTCTACCGTACGGTCAAATGTCATTTTTCCGTCTTCAATCACAATTCGTCCCATATCGCAGGCAATTTCAAGTCTGTTTGTTCCGGGTGCTTCTGCTGTGGATGTGATATATACACCCGTCATTCCGTTATCGTATTCCATAAACGCAGTAACGTCATCTTCCGTTTCGATGTCATAATATTTACCAAAATAACAATGTGACATAATTCTTGACGGCATTCCGAACATCCACTGCCACAAATCAAGCTGATGCGGATTCTGATTAATCAATGTACCGCCGCCCTCGTCCTTCCAAGTTGAGCGCCACTCAGCACTGTCATGATAAATCTGCGGACGGTACCAGTTTGTGATTGTCCAGTTTACACGCTTTATCTGTCCAAGCATACCGCTCTGTATCATTTCACGCACCTTCTGATACAGTGGATTGGTTCTCTGATTATACATAATTCCGAAAACTCTGTCACTCTTTTTTGCTGCCTCATTCATTTCAAGAACCTGCTTTGTATAAACACCGGCAGGCTTTTCACACATTACATGAAGGTTATGCTTGAATGCCTCAATTGCAAGTGTAGGATGGTCATAGTGAGGAACTGCAATTAAAACAGCATCAATCAATCCGCTTTCGTACATTTTAATAGCGTCATCAAACAAATTCTCAATGCCGTATTCATTTTTTGCCACATCAAGTCTTTTGGGGTTTATATCACACACCGCTGTAAGCTCCATACCAGGAACCTTACCCGCAACAAGATTTTTTGTATGTGAAGTACCCATGTTTCCAAATCCTATTATTCCAAGTCTTACTGTCTGCATATTACGCACCTGCCTTATCTAATATTTTACAAAGCGATTTATACGCCAGTGTGAATTTTGCGCTGTCGCTTTTTTCAAGCTTGAGCATTGTATCATCCTCTTCGAGATTTTCAAGTCCTTCAAAGCTTCCAAGATGTGGTTCAAGACATGCAAAGCCTGAAAAACCATCATTTATAAGCGAAGATATTACCTCTTCCACTCCGCCGATACCCATTCCTGCCGGAACAACACTTCCGTCTGCAAGCGCATCCTTTATATGCAGATAATCAATAAATGGCTTTAATGCATTAAATGCATCAGGATACACAACCTCACCGCACTGCACAAAATTCGCAGGGTCAAAAATGCATCCGAGAGATTTTGAATTTACCGTTTTTAGAATATCCTCGCAACGCTTTGCAGTATCACCGTATATTCCCTTCTCATTTTCATGAAGAAGTATTATGTCTTCATTTTCAGCAAGCGCAGTCATCTCCTTCATTCTGCGCATAACCTCGTCACGATATTTTCCTGCTTCACCTTCAGGGACATAAAAACTGAAAATACGTATGTACTTTGTACCAAGCTCTTTTGCGACTCTGATTGTGTTTTTAAGAAGCTCCATGTGCGGTTCAAATTCATCAGTTATTTTTATCTTCCCGATAGGCGAACCGATGCACGCAACCTTTATGCCGTACTGCTCCATTTTTTTCTTAAGCTCTGCGCTCTGCACCTCATCAAGCTGTGATATATTCACACCGTCAACACCTCTGGGGTCAAAATATTCAATGCCCAGCTTGTTCAGATGCTCAAACTGCTCGGTTATTTTCGGTGATATTTCATCTGAAAAACCTGTAATTGTTATATTTTTATACACGATATTACCTCTCCTTTATCATTTTTTATGATATTATTATAAAACAAATATTTTAAATTTTCTATACTTATATTGGCATAAATATTGCAAATATTGCTTTTATATGATACAATACATACACAAAGGAGATTTTGATATGGAAAAAACAAAATGTTTCAGAGAAGCCACAGATAAAAGCTATTCATACGCACATAAAATTACATCAAACCCAATCAGCGCACCGTCATATTATCCTCATGTGCACTACGGAGTTGAAATATATATACTGCTTCAGGGAAAAGTGGATTACATAATTGAAGGAAATACTTATTCACTTTCTCAATTTGATATACTTATAATGAACGAAAACGAGCTTCATAACCCACGCCTTACCGATAACACTGAATATGAACGCATAGTAATAAATATACTGCCTGATTTTTTTGAAATGTATGGAATTAATGACTACAAAAAAATATTTACCGATAAAAAACCGGGCAGAGATAACCTTATCAAAAGCTACCTTGTCCATTCGGAAGGCTTATACGAAATACTGCAAAAGATAGAAAAATATATAAAGGAAAGCACCCCTGAAAATGATATGATTGTCCGTTCATCAATTATTGAACTGTTGCACATTCTAAATAAAACGAGCATCAATTCAGAACACGCTGAGAAGAAAAATACAGCAATCGCAAAAATTGTTTCATACATCAACAAGAACATCTCTCAACCGCTTACACTTGAATCTGTATCGCAAAAATTCTATATTTCAAAGTATCATCTGTGCAGGATATTCAAGGAGCATATGGGAATGACCTTTAACCGATATATTACCGCAAAGCGAATTGCTCTTGTACGTCACTTATGTAATGATGGAATGAACATCAGCGAAGCCGCCACATCAGCCGGCTTCGGTAATTACTCCAACTTTTATAAGTCATATGTTTCTTTTACCGGTCAAGCCCCAAAAGAAGATTTAAAAATAAAACGTCAATAAAGAGCTACATATTGATTATATCACCTCTTTTCGCAAAAAACATTGACAATATCACAATCTATGGTATAAAATTGTTTTAGATAAAATCATACTTTTCGGGCTCTACTCGACAAGTCATTCATAAGGTTGGCTAAAGAGTGTACCATGAACAATATCATATACAATTTTTTAATATAATAAGGCTGGATTTGATATGAACTTATATGCACCCGATTACTATAAAAACTTTAAATGTATTGCCGATAAATGTGTTCATAACTGCTGTATCGGCTGGGAAATCGACATTGACGAAAAAACATTTGATTATTATAAAAATCTTGATGATGATTTCGGCAAAAAGCTGAAAAATAATATTGCAATCTCGGATGATGTCCCCCACTTTATACTTTCTGATAATGAACGCTGTCCGTTTCTTAACAGCAAAAATCTCTGTGATATTTTTACAACACTTGGTGAAAACAAGCTGTGCAGTATCTGTACAGACCATCCTCGCTACCGCAGTTTTTTCGACAGTCGTACCGAAATCGGTCTCGGACTTTGCTGTGAAGAAGCATGCAGAATAATACTTACCAAAAAATCAAAAACGAAGCTTGTTGAAATTGTTCAAGGCACCACAATACAGACAGAGGACGAGGATGTGTTTTTTGCTTTTCGGCAAACGCTTATTAATATTGTACAAGACCGCACCAAAAGCATAAACGAACGTTTAAAAAATCTGCTTGCACTCCGAAATCTTGCACTTCCGACACAGCAAATAAGCGAATGGGCAAAGCTGTATCTTGGTCTTGAAAGACTTGACGAAAACTGGACAAATTATCTTAATATGCTAAATGACAACCTTTTTGTTACGGATTTTAGTGAGGATTTTGAAATTGCCTTTGAACAGATTTCCGTATATTTTATTTACAGACACCTTTCAGAAGGCTTTTACGATTACCGAATTAACACAAGAATTAAGTTCTGTGTTTTGAGCGTTATTATGATACAATCGCTCTGCGTTGCATACATGCAAAAGAACGGAAGTTTATCAATGAAAAATCTTATTGAAATTGCACGTATGTATTCATCAGAGATTGAATATTGCGAAGACAACATTGAAGCATTATTTGATGCATTACACTGACATATAAAAAGGAGAACAATTTGTTCTCCTTTTTATATGTCAGATTTTGAAGATTCTGTTCTTATTCATATACTGTGTAGGCGTTAATCCTGTTTTTTCTTTAAACAGACGGCAAAAATGGTACTGATTGGAAAAGCCACAGTTTTCCGAAATTGCATTAATTTTCAGTCTTCCTTCCGTCAACAGCTGTTTTGCCTTATTTATACGTACATCTATAATATATTGCCATGGAGTAGTTCCAAACTGCGATAAAAAAAGCTTTCTGAAATAAACCTCACTTATGCCGCATTGCTTTGCAAGCACTGTATTTGTAAGCTCAGGCGAAGAATAATTACTCTCAATATATTTAATAGCAGGAAACAAAGCATTATTCCCAAAATCAGATTCAACAGAAAAAGTATGAATGATATTATAAAATATACTCATAACCTTTGCTCTGTTTCTTTCAAAAAGAAACAGTTTTTTCATCTGTTCAAACTCTCTCATGATAAAGTCTGTATCATCAACATTAATCACCTTCATTGTATCAGCTAAGAACCCCTCACACTCAAAATTTATAACAGGAAATATTCCGCTTTTATCGCCATGAATACTGTAGCTTTGACCCTTAGGTAATATAATTGCATGCTGTGGGTCTGATATATATTCTATTCCGTTATGTGTGTAGGTTATCTGTCCCTCATTGCAAAAAGACAAGCCGTAATGTTGACGGTTAGTTATTTTCTCCATTCTCCCTTTAGGAGACGCTACGGTTATCACTCCCGTAATATCCGTGATAATAATTTTTTCCAAACCGCTCATTTAAAATCACTCTCCGTATACAATTATATCATTATTATCAATAATTTTCAATAAATACGCCTAAAAAGTATCATAAATATCAAATTAATATCATTTTATGCATTGTCAAAAAAACACTATATCACTTATAATCTAAATATAAAAAAATTTAAGGATGTGATTTTATGAATTTTAAAGGTAAAACAGCTATCTCAACAGGCGCCGCTTCAGGAATGGGACTTTTATTTGCTCAAAACTTTACTGAGCTTGGCGGAAATGTTGTTATGTGCGATGTAAACGAAAAAATACTAAATGAAAAAGTTTTAGAGATTAATGCTAGAAACAAAGGCAAGGCAATAGGAGTTTTATGTGATGTGCGTGACTACAATCAGGTATGTAACGCCGTAAATACTGCAATTGAAAATTTTAAAGCTGTTGATATTATGGCGAATTTTGCAGGCGGTACAGCCGTCAGGATGCAAAAAGTCGACAGAAATCTTTATCCCGAATTCCCCGACGTTCCCATTGAAGTATATGACTGGGGTATTGATGTTAACCTCAAGGGACCTTTCTATTTTGCACATGCCGTTTTAAATCAGATGCGCAAGCAAAATAGCGGTCTTATAATAAATATTGGTTCGATTACGGGTATGGAAGGTAACGGCTACGGAATGGATTACCCGGTTTCAAAATCAGGAATTATGTTCGGACTTACAAAATCAATAGCACAGTATGGTTCAAAATATAATATACGCTGCGTATGCATATCTCCCGGTCCTGTTCTTACCAGAGCAAATATGGCAAACATGAAAACGCTGCTGGGCAGAGCCGCAGACCCTCAGGAGATAATTGACCTCTGTCTGTTTGTTGCATCTGAAAAGGGACAATTTATAAACGGTGAAAATATTATGATAGATGGCGGAAGAAACGCTATGGGAAGGTGGAACTAACTTGTCATTTTTAAATCAGGAAAAAGCAATTATAACTGCAATGGTTCAGGGTGATAATCCCGAAAGAATAAAATTTCTTATGGATAAATCAGCAAACGACGGTGCTGAAGCGTTTGGCATGCAATTTGAAAGAATGAAGCCTGAGTTCCGAAACGCTGATGTGTACAAAGAGCTTTTTAATTATGCAAAAGATAAACCTGTATATGTCACAAACTATCGTATGCACCAAAACGAAGGCAAAACAGATGAAATCCTTGCACAAGAGCTTTTGGAGCTTGCCGATTACGATACAATACTTTGCGATGTAATGGGTGATTATTTTGATAAGCAGTCCGATGAGCTTACCACGGATAATGACGCAGTAAAAAAGCAGATGAAGCTTATTGATAATCTTCACCAAAAAGGTGCTGAGGTTTTGATGTCATCACATATCCTGAGGTTTACTCCTGCTGAAAAAGTGCTTGAAATTGCACTTGAACATCAAAATCGTGGTGCTAACATCTGCAAAATTGTTACCGGTGCTGAAAACATGGCAGAGCAGATTGAAAATTTACGAATAATAAATTTACTAAAAGAAAATCTGAAAATTCCGTTTCTGTTTCTTTGCGGCGGTGAAAGCAGTATTTTAAGAAAAACCGGTGGCAAATTCGGTTGCTGTATGTATCTGGGCGTATGTGAGCACGACGAGTTTTCCACTCCTGCTCAACCGCTTATAAAAAATATTAAAGCAATAAGAGAAAATTTATAATTAAAATCAGCGCACATAATAAAACAGCAGCCTTATGGCTGCTGTTTTATTACATTTCACTTATTACCTTTTTCAAAGCTTCCGCTCTGTCAGTTTTTTCCCATGAAACATTAAGGTCTTCACGTCCCATATGTCCATATGCGGCAAGCTGACGGTATATCGGCTTTCTTAAATCAAGCTGTTCAATTATTGCATAAGGTCTTAAATCAAACACCTTTGAAACAGCCTTTTCAATCTTGTCCTCCGATACAGTTCCTGTTCCGAAAGTATCAACCATTATTGATACGGGTTTTGCAACGCCGATTGCATATGCAAGCTGAACCTCACATTTTTTTGCCAGACCTGCGGCAACAATATTTTTTGCTACCCAACGTGATGCATATGCCGCACTTCTGTCAACCTTTGTGGGGTCTTTACCCGAAAATGCACCGCCGCCATGTCTTGAATAACCGCCATATGTATCAACGATGATTTTTCTGCCTGTAAGACCGCTGTCGCCGTTAGGTCCGCCAACAACAAATCTTCCGGTCGGATTTATATAGAATTTTGTATTTTCATCAACAAGATTTTCAGGCAAAGTAGGTATAATTACTTCACGCTTGATATCTGCTCTTAAGGTTTCAATATCAACCTTATCCGAATGCTGACTTGAAACAACCACTGCCTCAATACGAACAGGTATATCGCCATCATATTCAACCGTAATCTGAGTTTTTCCATCCGGACGAAGATAAGGAATAATTCCCTCTTTTCTTACATCTGTAAGCTTCTTTGCCATTTTATGTGCAAGTGAGATGGGCATCGGCATAAGCTCTTCCGTTTCATCACATGCATATCCGAACATCATTCCCTGATCGCCTGCACCGGTCGAGTTTTCATCCTCCTGTCCTCCCTGCTCTCTGTTTTCATAACCTGAATCAACACCCTGAGCTATATCAGGCGACTGCTCGTCAATAGCAGTAACCACTGCACATGTATTACCGTCAAAGCCATATTTTGCTCTGTCATAGCCTATTTCATTAACTACCTTACGGGCAATTTTTGCAAATTCAACCGTATGTGTCGTAGTAATTTCACCCATAATCGACACTATACCCGTTGTACATGTGGTTTCACACGCAACACGTGCCATTGGGTCATGAGCTAATATTTCATCCAAAATTGCGTCTGAAATCTGGTCACAGATTTTATCGGGATGTCCCTCTGTTACCGATTCAGAAGTAAAAAGTCTTCTCATAATTTCCTCCGATTTGTATAAAAACCTTTAAAGGTTCTGATTTTTTCACTAATATTTTTTAAGCCAAAGAATTTGCATTACAAACAGCAATGCAAATTCTTTACCTTTCAAGATTAAATTTTACCCTAAAAACGCCTAAAAGTCAATCATAATATTAAAATTTTCTAAAAACTCCGACAACTTTTCCTATAATAGACACTTCATCGACAATAATGGGTTCCATAGTATCATTTTCAGGCTGAAGTCTGAAATGTCCCTTTTCTTTATAAAAAGTTTTAACTGTTGCTTCATCATCATTGACAAGTGCAACTACTATATCTCCGTTTGAAGCTGTCGGTTGCTGTTCAACTATAATATAGTCGCCGTCAAGAATGGCGGCATTTATCATTGATTCGCCACTGACTTTTAGCATAAACACATTTTTGTTATGCGCAAAATCCATAGGTAAAGGGAATGTATCGCAATCCTGCTGCTGAATTGCGGTAATCGGCATACCGGCAGTAACCTTACCGTAAATGGGTACTTCAAGATATTTATCGTCATATGCTTCTGTGATTTTTTTAAGCACACTGTTACCCTTAGGAGCATAATTCACAAGACGCATGGAACGGTTTTTTGAATCCTCTTTCTTAATATACCCCATACTTTCAAGCTTTTTGAGTCTTGCATGTACTGTTGCGGTAGATGTCAGACCTACAGCGTCACATATTTCACGAACTGAAGGCGGATAACCCTTAATTTCAATCTGTTCATATATAAAATCCATTATCTGAAAATCTTTTTCGGTAACCTTAGCCATAGTGCCAACTCCTTAATTTTTTTCTTAATTATACTATAACACAAACGTTCGCATTTGTCAAACATTTGTTTGAATTTTTTCAAAATTTTTAAATAACACCAATACATCTTGCAACAAAAACCCAAAAGGTTATTGTCAGCGCAGAAAAGAATGTGGTCGAAACTATAACGCTTGCTGTAAATGGAGCATCATTGTTCATATTTTTTGCCATTATGTAGCTTGTAGTTGTCGTAGGTGATGCAAGCATAATTATCATAGTCATAAGTGCATCATCACGAAACCCCATCTTTATTGCCAACGGTACAAAAACTCCGGGTATAACAAGAAGCTTAATAGCAGTAGCAACTGCAGTAAGCTTTAATTTTGAAAGTGCCTTTCTCCCCTCAAACCCGACGCCTATAGCAATCAGTGCAAGAGGTGTTGCAGTTGTAGAAAGATTATGCAGTGTTTTATCTATTACAGGTGGAAATTTAAAATTCAGCACCGAAGCCGCCACACCTGCCGCTATCGCTATTATAATAGGATTTTTAAGTATATTTATAACTGCATTCTTTATGTTCTTTGAAACATCTTTACCCTGTCCTTCAATGGTAAGCACAAGAACTGCATATATATTATACAGCGGAACACAACCGATTATCATAATCGGTGCCATTCCGGAATTACCGTAAATGTTTTGTATAAATGCTACCGCCAGTATTGCGGCACTGCTTCGATACGATGCCTGAACAAATGCACCGATAACGCTTTTATCCTTTATAAAAATCCTCGCACATATCCATAGTGCAAAAAACATCACTGTCGTTATTATTGCACAGAATACCACATATTTTGCGTCAAAATTTTCTCGTATGTTAGTTGATGCAAGGTCTATATACAGCAAAGCCGGCAATGCAATTTTAAAAATAAATTTATTCGCCGCACCGGTAAAGCTTTCATTGAGCATACCGATTCTTCCCAAAATATATCCGATTATCATCGTAAGAAATATCGGAGTAGTGACATTTAAGCTATATATTAAACTGTCCATACAGTGTTCCTCCTTTAGAGTATCGGTTAAATTGTAATTTATCGGTGACGTAAACAATTATCCCGCCGTAGGGACAGGCGTCCTCGACTGTCCGTTTATGGTTAATTTTACACGGACCGTCTGGAAGCCGGTCCCTACAAATATAATTGTTTGCAACTGTATATAATTTATCGCCGTAGGGGACGATGCCCACATCGTCCCGTTGTATATTCACGGGCGGATGTAGGCATCCGCCCCTACAATATCATAATATTCATCACACCAATAAATTACAATTTGAATATCCCAACTGCACGGCTGAGGGAAATTTTCGCAGGTTGCTGCTCGGTGGAACGACGGTGTACGAAGGTACTCCGAGCGACACCGAGTAGTAAGATGCGGAAATTTAACCAGCCGCAACGATAAATTACAATTTAT
>JAXJRQ010000117.1:0-5298 GCA_036310525.1 Clostridia bacterium | reverse complement strand
ATATATAATTTACTCTTGTAGGGGCGGATGCCCACATCCGCCCGTGAACATAACAACGGGACGATGTAGGCATCGTCCCCTACAATAATATTCAAACACACCGATAAATTACAATTCACAATCATACACCTGAGCGCAAAAAAACCACGGTTCATTGAACCGTGGTTTTTGTATTAAAGTATACCTATAAGGAAAACAGCAATAATAATTACGGGAAGAATATAAGTCATATAAATTCTCATCCAGTTTGCCACCTTAAGACCTTTACCGGTGTTGGCTTCGTTCATGAAGTTTTTCCAACCCCAACCGCATCGTGATACGCTAAACAGTACATAAGTAAGCGCACCGAGCGGAAGTATAACATTACTTACAAGGAAGTCTTCAAGGTCCATAATCGTGCTGCCTTCGCCTCTGGGCTGAATGTCTGAGAGGACATTAAAACCGAGTATACATGGCAGTACAAGTATCAGCATACCGATTGTACATACGATACAAGCTTTTTTTCTGCTCCACTTAAATAAGTCAATACAGCATGAGATAATATTTTCATATACGGCGATAACTGTTGAAACAGCCGCAAAAGACATGAATACAAAGAACAAACTTCCCCAAAGTCTGCCAAGCGGCATATTATTGAAAATATTCGGCAGGGTTACAAATATAAGCTTGGGACCCTGTCCCACATCAACGCCGTATGCGAAGCATGCAGGGAAAATAATAAATCCTGAGCAAAGCGCAACGAATGTGTCGAGTAAAGCAACATTGACCGACTCACCCAGAAGCGCACGTTCCTTGCCGATATAGCTTCCGAATATCGCCATTGAGCCGATACCGATACTCAATGTGAAGAACGCCTGATTCATTGCCGCAACAATTACATTTCCTACACCGATGTTAAGCAGGTTGTCAAGATTGGGTTTTAAATAAAACTCAAGTCCCTTACTGCCGCCATCGAGAAAAGCACTGTTGACGGCAAGTATAACCATAATTGCAAGAAGCGCTATCATCATTACCTTTGTTACACGTTCAACGCCTTTCTGCACGCCAAATGAGCATATTCCGAAACCGGCTACTACAATAATAGCTGTATATATAAATAATGAAACGGGATTTGCGAGCATTCCATCAAAAGCACCGCCTATTTCAGTCGGATTAAGACCTGAAAAATGTCCCGTAGCCATCATCACGAAATACTGAAGCATCCATGCCGAAACAACCGAATAGAACATCATAAGAAGTACATTTCCTGCCATTGCGGCATAGCCGTGTATGTGCCATTTCTGACCTTTTTTTTCAAGCTGCTGATACAGCATTACGGGACTCTTCTGACCTGCACGGCCAAGTGCAAATTCGATTGTCATTGCAGGTACACCCATTACAATCAGGAAAAACAGATAAATCAGTACAAAAATTGCACCACCGTTTTGTTCTGCCATATACGGAAACTTCCACACGTTTCCGATACCTATTGCACAGCCTGCGCTTATAAGGATAAAGCCCAGTCTGCTTTTTAAACGTTCTCTTTCCATTTTCTACATCCTTTCAAAATTTATAAAAAAGTCATTATAGAGACTGGCGTTCGCACAGTTCACCTCCATAAGCAGACTTTTTTGTAATATAGTGAAATTACAACATAAACGTTGTAATTTCCTATAAGATAAAATAATCTATATTATTATAGCGTATAATAATAAGTTTTGCAAGCTTTTTGTTGTATTCAGAATATAAACAGAGAGCAAAAATAAATAAATCATGTGTTTTTGGATAAAAATGCTTTAATTTTGTATAAAAAATATATTTGATGTTGACTCTGTAAAATCGTTGTGCTATAATCGGGGTTAAGGTAAAATACATATAAAAGGAGCAGCTTTTATGGAATATACAACACCTGAAAAAGTAGGTATAAGTTCAAAAAATATAAAGAAATATATTGAAAGTCTTGAAGAAGCACAGCTGTCAATGCACGATGTTATTATTTACAGAAAAGGTAAGATTGTGTTTGAAAAATACTGGGCGCCTTTTACAAGTGATTTTAAGCACAGAATGTATTCTGTAACCAAGAGCTTTGTGGGACTGGGAATTGGTTTTCTTGAACAGGACGGACTCATTTCGCTTGATGATAAGATAGGTAAATATTTCCCGGAAGAAATTAAAAATCAGACTGATGAAAACATGAAAAATCAGACAATCAGACATATGCTGATGATGAGTACCGCAAAACCGCCGCAGTCGTGGTTTAATGCGAAGCCGGAGGATAGAGTGGCACTGTACTTTGAAAATGATTCTGAAGTATCACGTCCTTCGGGAACTATTTTCCAGTACGACAGTCCCGGTGCGTTTGTACTCGGAGCACTTATTGAGAGAGTTTCGGGCATGGAATTTGTGGAATATCTGCAGTCAAAATTTATGAATAAATTAGGTGTGGCAGAGGACACATATTGCTTAAAATGTCCGGGAGGTCATGCATGGGCGGATTCTGCGCTGATTTGCAGACCTGTTGACTTGTTAAAGTGCGCTGTCTTTACCATGAATAAGGGTAGATGGAATGGCGAACAGCTTCTTAATGAGGAGTACGTAACAGCCGCAACCTCAAAGCAGATTGATAATAATTGTCTTGGTGATGATGAGCTTGCTTCACAGGGATATGGTTATCAGTTCTGGAGAACCTATGACAATTCGTTTTTCTTTAACGGCATGGGTTGTCAGTTTGCGGTTTGTATACCTGATAAGGATATGGTATTTGTGTGTAATGCCGATAATCAGGGCAAGGATTTTGCAAAAAGAGTTATCATAAAAGGATTTTTTGACATGGTTGCAAGAACAGCGGTTGACGGCGAGCTTCCCGAAGATAAGGCATCATATGATGAGCTTATGGAATACACCTCAGAATTGAAGCTTATGACAGCAAAGGGATTGAAGCATATTCCGCTTCAGGATAAAATAAACGGTGTTGAATATGTGCTTGATAAAAACCCGATGGGAATTACAAAAATGAAGTTCTGTTTTGAGGGTGACAAGGGCACATTGTACTACACTAATGCTCAGGGCGATAAGGAGCTCAGCTTTGGTATGGGATATAACGAAGCAGGAGAATTCCCTGAGGATGGATATTCGGATGAAATGGGAACAATACCGGGCAACAGACGTTATGATTGTGTTGCTTCGGCGGCATGGCATGATGAACAGAACTTATTTATTAAGGTTCAGGTTATTGACACATATTTCGGAAACCTGAATATTAATATAGGCTTTACTCCTGACGGACGTTTCGGAATGTTTATGAATAAAACAGCTGAGGGATTTTTGGATAAATATCAGGGGTTTGCATGCGCAAAGCCGTTAGTATAAAGGAGTATAAATATGAAAATAGGTGTAAGCTCTTATTCATTTATGCAGTATATTAAAAGCGGAAAGCTAAATCAGCTTACGTGTATTGACAAAGCCAGGGAGCTTGGATTTGATGCGATTGAATTTATAAATCTCACTCCGCATGACGGAAGCAGTGTTGAAGAATACGCAGTAAAGCTTCGTGAAAGAGCGGCTGAGGTCGGAATAGAAATCAGTGCATATACAGTAGGTGCGACGCTTATTCAGGATACTGATGAGCTTACGGAAAAAGAATTATCAAGAGTAAAAAAGGAAATAGACATCGCAGAAATTCTTGGTGTTAAAAAAATGCGCCATGACGCATATTTTAGCCAGAATAAATACAGAAGCTTTGATGCCTCACTTCCTGAGCTTGCTAAAAATTGCCGTATCCTGACTGAATATGCCAAGACAAAGGGTATCAGAACAATGGTTGAAAATCACGGCTTCTGCTGTCAGGACAGCGACAGAATAGAACGTCTTTTCAATGCGGTTAACCATGAGAATTTCGGTATTCTCGTTGATATGGGTAATTTTCTTTGCGTAGATGAAAATCCCGTTACTGCGGTATCAAGGCTTGCTCCATATGCTTTCCATGCCCACACGAAGGATTTTGATACATATGGTTTTGACTATCCGGCAGAGGGATGTATCGTAACACGTGGATGCAATAAAATCCGTGGTACAATAACAGGCAGAGGTGATGTTCCCGTAGCGCAGTGTGTGGAAATATTGAAGCGTGCGGGATATGATGATGTGTTCTCGGTGGAATTTGAAGGTCCGCAGGACTGCATTGAGGCGTTAAAGGATGCTCTTGCATATCTGAGAAGATTATAATAAACGAAAGGTAAAAATTACAATGGAAAAAACAAAAAATAAAATATTTACAAACCCCTTATTTGTGGCAGCGGCGGCAATTCTGTGCTGTGCATTGTGGGGAAGTGCAACACCGTTTATCAAGATGGGATATAAGCTTATTCTTCCGCATTCGGGAGTACCGTCAACTATTCTTTTTGCAGGACTTCGCTTTACCTGCGCAGGCTTGATTACAATTTTAATATACAGTATAGCAAGACGTGAATTTCTCTATCCGAAAAAGGAAAATATTAAAAGAGTAGTTACGGTAAGCAGTTTTCAGACAATAATTCAGTACATATTATTCTATATAGGACTTTCAAATACGTCGGGTGTAAAGGGCACTATCGCAAGCGGTTCAAATGCATTTTTTGCACTTCTGATTGCAGGTTTGATTTTTAAGCAGGAAAAGCTTACGGTTAAAAAAGTATGTGCATGTATAATCGGATTTGCCGGAATAGTAATTGTCAACCTCAATGGTCTTGACCTTAACATGAATTTTACGGGTGATGGCTTTGTGCTTTTATCGGCTGTTGCGTATGCTGTGTCGTCGGTGCTTATGAAGAGATATTCAAAATTTGAAGACCCTGTTGTTATAAGCGGTTATCAGTTTGTAATAGGTGGTCTTGTGATGACAGTTGTCGGAATTTTAATGGGCGGAAGCGTTATATTCCCGAATGCTCAGGCAATTGGCGTGTTTGTGTATCTGGCATTTTTGTCGGCTGTTGCATATGCTTTGTGGGGCGTGCTTTTGAAGTATAATCCCGTATCAAAGGTTACAATATACAGCTTTATGATACCTGTGTTCGGTGTGCTTTTGTCAAATCTTCTGCTTGAAGAACAAAGCAGTGTTTCACCAATCAATCTGTTTATTACACTGGTGCTTATATGTACGGGTATTATCATGCTTAACTATAGCAAAGAAAAATAAATACAAGAAATAAACAGCCATGTGAAATTGTTGCAATTTCATATGGCTGTTTTTATGTTTCGTTAACCAAAATCGTGAGTGGTGCCTGAACTGATTTGGTATTTCTCAAAAATGCAGACTATTTTTTCTACGATTTCAAAATCGTT
>JAXJRQ010000116.1:0-2797 GCA_036310525.1 Clostridia bacterium | reverse complement strand
GTTTTAAACAATGTCCCTGATTTTTGCAAGACAAAAATCAACGTTTTCAAAATACGCAGGGGGAAATTCAATGGAACAGATTAAAGAAAACAAGATGGGCGTAATGCCCGTAAACAAACTACTTTTGTCAATGTCACTGCCGATGATGATTTCAATGCTTGTTCAGGCATTATACAATATTGTTGACAGTATATTCGTGGCACAGATTTCGGAAAATGCACTTACAGCGGTGTCGCTGGCATTTCCGATGCAGACGCTTATGATTGCTGCTTCAGGCGGTATAGGTGTTGGTATAAATGCTATTTTGTCACGTTCACTCGGTCAGAAAAATTATGAAATGGCAAATAAAACCGCCATCAACGGTATTTTTCTCGAAACAATTGCATGTATTATATTTATAATTTTAGGTTTCACAGTTACACCCATATTTTATAAGCTTCAGGTGGGCGAGGGTGAAATTACCGATTTGGGTATTGAATATCTTTCTCTTGTAATGACGCTGTCATTCGGAATATTTGCGCAGATGACCTTTGAAAGACTTCTTCAGGCGACAGGAAAAACAATGCTTACAATGATTACCCAGACTACCGGTGCAGTTATAAATCTGATTTTTGACCCTATTTTAATATTCGGTCTGTACGGCATGCCGAGGCTGGGTGTTGCCGGAGCGGCGATTGCTACTGTGTTAGGTCAGATTGTTGCGGCAACAATGGCGGTTATCTTCAATATAAAATACAATAAGGAAATTCATATTTCCTTTAAAAAATTCAGACCCGATTCTGTTGCAATAAAGCAAATCCTCGGAACAGGTATTCCGTCAATGATTATGCAGGCAATCGGCTCAGTTATGACATTTTGCATGAATAAAATCCTGAACGGCTTTTCATCAACAGCCGTTGCGGTTTTCGGTGTCTATTTCAAGCTTAACAGCTTTGTCTTTATGCCCGTATTCGGACTCAATAACGGAATGGTTCCGATTGTTGCTTTTAATTTCGGCGCAAGAAAAAAAGAACGTTTGGTTAAAACAATTAAATACAGCGCAATATATGCGGTGTCGCTGATGCTTGTAGGCTTGATAGTTTTCCAACTCATACCCGACAAATTGCTTCTTATGTTTAATGCTTCGGAGGAAATGCTCAGAATAGGTTCTGTTGCGCTTCGGGTTATTTCCTTGAGCTTTGTGTTTGCAGGCGTGTGTATTGTGCTTTCGTCGGTGTTTCAGGCGCTTGGTCAGGGATTTATCAGTATGCTTATGTCGTTTTTGCGTCAGCTTATCGTACTGCTTCCGTCAGCTTATCTACTGGCACTTCTCGGAAATGTTGACCTTGTCTGGTGGTCGTATAATATAGCAGAGATTGCCGCACTTGCATTCTGTGTGGTTATGTTTATAAGAGTGTATAAAAAGATAATTAAACCATTGTAAAAATTTATTGTATAAAATAATTGGGGAAATATCTTATAACCAAAATACCGCAATCAATGTATTGCGGTATTTTTTAGGTTAAAAATAAACAATCTGTAAATATCGCAAAAAAGACTTTTATTTGTAAGAATTTTATGGTATAATAATCTATAAGTGTTTAAAAACCATATAATAAAGTAAAAAGATACGAAAGGATTCTCACAATGGAATTATGTTCAAGATGTAAGAAAAATCCTGCTGTTTTATATATAACAAAAATGGAAGGCAACAAGACTTCAAGCGAAGGACTGTGTCTGTCATGTGCAAAAGAGCTTGGAATTGCTCCGCTCAATAATATGATTCAGCAGTTCGGTGTTGCCGACGACGACCTGGATTCATTAAATACACAGATGTCCGAGTTTATTGAAAACTTAGGTGGTATACAGAATATGGAGGGCGGCATCGGCGAAATGATGCAGGAAATGAGTGGCGGCATTGATGATGAAGGCGGTGCGGCAACCGCACCCTTAAGCGAGCTTTTCGGGAATATGTTCGGCGGCGGCTCTGCTCAGGGCAGTGCCAAAAACGGCGCAAAAAAAGCTTCTCCCAAAAACAACAAGAAAAAAAGTATGCTTGATACCTATGGCACAAACCTTACCGCAAAAGCGGCTCTTGGACAGGTTGACCGTGTTGTAAACCGCAATACAGAAATCGAGCGTGTTATTCAGATTTTAAACCGACGTTCAAAAAATAATCCCGTACTTCTGGGCGAACCGGGTGTAGGTAAGACCGCAGTTGCAGAGGGTCTTGCATGCAGGATTTTTGAAAAGAATGTTCCGCCGAAGCTTTTCGGGTATCAGATTTATCTGCTCGATTTTACGGCAATCGTTGCAGGGACACAGTTCAGGGGTCAGTTTGAAGCAAGGCTCAAAAGTCTGCTTAACGAAGCGGCAGAAGCAGGAAATGTTATACTCGTAATTGACGAAATTCATAACATAGTTGCCGCAGGTGATGCAGAGGGCGCAATGAGTGCGGCTAACATATTGAAGCCTGCACTTGCCAGAGGCGAAATACAGATAATCGGTGCCACAACTCTTGCCGAGTACAGAAAGTTTATCGAAAAGGACAGTGCGCTTGAAAGACGTTTTCAGCCTGTTCTGATTGATGAACCGTCAATTGATGAAAGTATTGAAATCCTTAAAGGTATAAAGGATTATTACGAAAGCTATCACCATGTAAAAATTTCGGATAAAGTAATCGAAGAAGCGGTGCGTATGTCTGAAAGATATATAACCGACAGATTTTTGCCCGATAAGGCGATAGACGTAATCGATGAAGCAGGTTCAAGGGTAAATCTCAAAAACAAGGCAATATATGAAGCAAGCGTATTAAGAG
>JAXJRQ010000115.1:0-6854 GCA_036310525.1 Clostridia bacterium | reverse complement strand
GTTGACGTTTCTATCACAGGTAACTCAACTAACCCCACACGTTTCCAGCATCCCGTTGCAGGTACTTACAAGAAGGAATGTATCGAAATCGGTAAGAAGTACTTCTCAGTTGCTTCAGGTGGTGGTACAGGACGTACACTTCACCCAGATAACATGGCAGCTGGTCCAGCTTCTTATGGTATGACAGATACTATGGGACGTATGCACAGTGATGCTCAATTTGCTGGTTCTTCATCAGTTCCAGCCCATGTAGAAATGATGGGACTTATCGGTGCAGGTAACAACCCAATGGTTGGTATGACTGTTGCTGTGGCTGTTGCAATCGAAGAAGCAATGAATAAATAAAGGAATATTGCGATTTTGTAGGGAATGACCTATGTGTCATTCCGCGGTCGAACACACAGGTTCGACCCTACAATTAAAAATGTAGAATTTTTTAGTTGGACACATCATTTTTGGGTTTTTACTCATGATGTGTCCAACTTTTTTTGATAAAAAACTTGATATTTATACTGTAATCTGTTATACTATATTTGCGACACAAGTTAATATTGAACAATTACCAAGGATGTATTTTTACTATAGGTAAAAAATGCATTCTCTGTTTTCGCATTCCTTGGAATTGTTTGAAAACTTGTGTCGCAGCAATCGGGGTTTGCATTTTTCGGTGTGTATAACTTCGGTTGTACACACTTTTTTATTTGCAAGGAAAGGAGTATTACAGATTATGTCGGAATATAAAGATTTATACTACAAATTATTTAACAGAATAACAGACATCATTGAAGAACTTAAAGAGCTTCAGGTTCAGGCAGAAGAAATGTACATAAATTCAAAACAAGACGATACCTCAGAAGAATGCAAAAATTGACACAATAACCCTTTTGTGATATAATCGTTGCTGTAGTAAGAGAAACGGCGGCGGTTGTTTCCGACACCTACCGAAAGGGGGGTGTTACCTATGGAAGAAATAATTTCGTTTACACTATTGGTAATAATAATTATATTTTACATAAAGAAAAAACCGCCTACTCTGCCCAGTAGACGTTTTTTTAAATAAAACTTTTTTAATTTGAGGAAACAACTAATGCTGTTTCTCTTGCTACACCTATATTATCATAATTTATAAAATATGTCAAGATTTAATTCCGTGGGGGGAAAATAAAATGAAAGATTTAAAAGCAATGGCTTACGAGACAGGTGTTATGCCTGTTTTATTTGCTCAAAGTGGTTGTGCACAGAGAGTCGTAAGTGCAATTGAACAAACACAAATGCCTGCAGTTGAAATTCTTCAGAGGGGTGAAATGGCAAAGGAAATCCTGAAAGAAGCATGCAAAATAAAGAAGAATTCGTATATAGGCGCAGGAACTGTTTGCAATTTGGAGCAGTGCAAGGAAATGGTTGATTTGGGTGCTGATTTTATCGTTTCTCCCGGTTATAATCAGGAAATGGTTGAATGGTGCGTTAAAAATAACATTACGGTAATTCCGGGTGTGTCAACGACTTCCGAGGTTATGGCGGCTGTAAATACGGGTGTAACACTGCTTAAAGGTTTTCCGTTCAATGAATTGGGCGGTACGGCATTTTTTGACAGCATGGCAGGACCGTTTCCTGAGGTTAAATTTGTAATTACCGGCTGTCTTGATGACCGTGACCTTCATCTTGTTTCGCATCCTCGTATAGCGGCTATTGGCGGAGTATGGATGTTTCAGAGTGAAAATGACCATACCGTTTATCCGGAAGAAAAAATTGTTGAGCGCTTAAATATAAGTGTTCAAATAGGTAAACACTATCGAAACGGATGGAAATAATATTGATATTAATGCTGATTATGCAAAGCTGAGTGTATATTTATTGTGAAATATACTGTTCTTTCGGAAATGGTCGAAGAAGCTTTAAAAATTTAAAATAAAAAAATCGGGGTTCACTTCATTGTGAACTCCGATTTTTTGTTATACACGCTTATAAACTGTTGAAAATCCTTTTGAAAAATCAATAGTACGGTAACCACGGTTAGGATGTTCTGCATCGCAACCGCCGCTGTATGAAAAATCACCGCAATAGAATACGGGAAAATTTCGCCATTCTTCGCCAAGAATAACTGTATTTGAACGGTGGGTGTGACCGGTGAATGCGCATATTATTTGATTGTTTTCCCGAATGAGTGCTTTGAACTCTTCGCTTTCGTTGTTGGGGTATATGTCATGGGCGCAAATAATTATTTTTTTATCTTTGTGCTCATCAATTGCTGATTTTAAAAAGTCTATGTCAACACCTGTATAAGTGCCGTCGCTGTGTTCGGTGGGGTCAAGATTGCCGCCGAAGGTATCACACATCAGGAACAAATAATCGCCGTAAACAATGGAATACTGTCTGTCAAAGCCGGTAATTGCCTTCCACTTTTCGTTTCCGTACTGTTCGTGATTTCCCGGAATCATATACGCCTTAAGCGGAAATTGGGGATAAACCTTTTTCATGAAATTATCCGTATCACTTACGGAAGGGGTATTGAGATATGTGCCTTTGGTCTCCCATTCCCAGAAATCCAGTGAATAATCACCCAGACAGAGCATCATGTCAAACGGCTCTTTTTCGTATTCGCACTTCAAACTTTCGATAAGCATCTGAGCTCTTTCTTCACGTGTGGTATTATGCCATGGACGTTCGCAGTAATGCAAATCAGTGGCTATTAAAATTCTTTTGTTTTCTGTGGATTGACATACGTATTCCATATGTAAATAACCTTCTTTCTCAGTATTTATTGTATCGTTGTGAAGTAAGCCGATAAATGGCTTTCACTTATGATATAATATTTGGGTTATGCTGTCAAGTGTAAAAATTTCAGAATCAGATGTGAATTTTTCGGTTGTTGATTTATTTTCGTTTTTATCGCATAAACACTATATTTTTGCACAAATTTAAAAAGATAATTTGTACAACTTCATTAGTAATAAATCCCGTTTGGTAAAGTTGTACAAAAAACAGGAAATAAACGGACAACTTTCTTAAACAATTGCCATAGTAAAATCGCAAAAAAATGATTGCAAAAAAAGTCGTAATAGGGTATAATGTACAATAGGTAGGAATTTTAATTTATACCGAAAACTGATGCAAAAAAAGTAAAAAATGTATCGGTGAAATTATGGATTTTTCTGTCTTTATCGGCAGATGGGGACAGATAAAAATATCTCTTAAAATAATAAAAACGGAGGTTTAGTCATGGGAACAGTTGATAAACTGGCAGAGCTTCAATACCGCAGAAGCGTTATAGAAAACGGCGGCGGAGAAGCGAAAATCAAAAAGCAGCATGATGCAAAGAAGCTTACAGCTCGTGAAAGAATCAATGCTTTGATGGACGAAGGCAGCTTTGTTGAAATTGACGCTTTTGTGGAACACAGATGTACCGAGTTCGGTATGGATTGTGTGGAAGCACCGGGCGAGGGTGTAGTAACAGGTTACGGTACGGTAGACGGAAGACTTGTTTATGCTTATGCTCAGGACTTCACAGTAATCGGAGGCTCTTTGGGTGAAATGCACGCAAAGAAAATCTGTAAGGTAATGGATATGGCGGCTAAAATGGGTGCACCGATTATCGGTCTTAACGACAGTGGCGGTGCGAGAATTCAGGAGGGTATCGACGCTCTTTCGGGATTTGGTGACATATTTTTCAGAAACACAGCAAACAGTGGTGTAATTCCGCAGATTTCCGTAATTATGGGACCGTGTGCAGGCGGTGCAGTATATTCACCTGCTATCACAGACTTCATATTTATGGTTGAAAACACAAGTCAGATGTTTATTACAGGTCCGCAGGTTATTCAGTCTGTAACAGGACAGGAAATAACCGCAGAAGCTCTTGGTGGTGCGGCTGTTCATACAGAAACCTCGGGTGTAGCTCACTTTAAGGCTTCAAGCGATGAGGATTGTATACTTCAGATAAGAAAGCTTCTTTCATATCTGCCCTCAAACAACCTTGAGGAAGCTCCCTATGAAGCACCTTCGGATGCAATTAACAGAATTTCTGAAAAGCTTACAACAATTATTCCCGATGACTCAACTGCAGCATATGACGTTAAGGAGCTTATCGCTGAAATCGTGGACAATGCTGATTTCTTTGAGGTACAGAAGGATTTTGCAAAGAATATTGTAGTAGGCTTTGCAAGAATGAACGGTATGGTAGTTGGTATCGTTGCAAATCAGCCTAAATTCATGGCAGGTGCGCTTGATATTAATTCATCAGATAAAGCGGCAAGATTCGTAAGATTCTGTGACGCATTCAATATTCCTCTTGTTACATTTACTGATGTACCCGGATATTTCCCCGGTCTTAATCAGGAACAGGGCGGAATTATCAGACACGGAGCAAAGCTTCTTTATGCATTTGCGGAAGCAACAGTTCCCAAGATTAATGTTATTACAAGAAAAGCTTACGGCGGTGCTTACATAGCAATGAACTCAAAGAATATGGGTGCAGATATGGTAATGGCATGGCCTACAGCTGAAATTGCTGTTATGGGTCCTGAAGGTGCGGCAAATATCATCTTCAAGAATGATATTAAGGAAAGTGCAGATCCTATTGCAGCAAGAACCGAAAAAATTCAGGAATACCGCAATAAGTTCGCTTCACCGTATGTTGCGGCTAAGCGTGGATTTGTTGATGACGTAATTGAACCCGATTCAACAAGACCCAGAATAATTGCGGCTCTTGAAATGCTTCAGTCAAAGCGTGAATCAAGACCTGCTAAAAAGCACGGAAATCTCCCTGTATAATAGCTGAAAGGAGATAATATATTATGGAATTATCAGAAGCGTTGATTACGGGAAAGGGTATAACTCTTGCCGAAGCTCTTTCAACGGGCGGTAAGGTAACTGTTCTCGGACTTGCAATCGTATTTTCGGTTCTTATTGTGCTGATGCTTATACTGATGCTCTTTAAGGTTATTTTCTATAAAGACCCCAAAAAGAAAACAGTAAAAGTTGAGGAAACAGCACCTGTACAGACTGTTGAAGTGACAGAACCACAGATGAACGAGGAGGAGCTTATAGCTGTAATCACAGCGGCAATTGCGGCAAGTCTTAATACCTCGACATATAATCTTCAGATTAAGTCCTACAGACGTATTGAGGACAAAAAGCCTGCATGGAATAAAGCAGGACTTAGAGAATCTATAAACAACAGATTTTAATGTGTAAATATAAGAATTTGTTACATGTCTTTGTACGTCGGGCAAATTCTTGAAGCTTGTGCTTTTTATGCACGGAAAGGAATGTTAGAATAATGAGAAAGTTTAATATTACAGTAAACGGAAATACATATGAAGTTGACGTGGAGGAAATCGGCGGCGCAGTTTCAGCTGCACCGGTTGCGGCAGCTCCCGTTGCTGCTCCCAAGGCAGCAGCTCCTGCAGCAGCACCCAAAGCTCCCGTAAGCGCAGGTTCAAAGACTGTTACAGCTCCAATGCCGGGAACAATGGTATCGGTTAAGGTAAATGTGGGCGATAAGGTTACAGCTGATACTTTGGTTGCAGTGCTCGAAGCTATGAAAATGGAAAACGAAATTTTTGCAGGTGTTGAAGGTACTGTTGCATCAGTTAATGTATCAGCAGGCGACAGCGTAAACAGCGGCGACGTAATTATTTCAGTAAACTAATCGGTAAAGACCGTTTAATTGAGAAAGTGGTGACAAAAAAGTGTTACAAAGTTTTGTTAATTTCTTAGGAAACACGGGTTTTGCCGCATTATTTGCAGACGGAGGCCTGGAGGCTCTTAAGATAATTTTGATGATTGCGATTGCATGTGTGCTTTTGTACCTTGCTATCGTAAAGAAATTTGAACCGTTGCTGTTGTTGCCGATTGCTTTTGGTATGCTTCTTACAAATCTGCCGATGATTAAGGATTCGAGTGCAATTATGATGCATACCGAATGGTTTACGGATACACAGTACATGATTGAAGGCAAATATATTGATATAGGTATGATTTGCCGAAAAGGCGGTCTTCTTGACCTTCTTTATCTTGGTGTTAAGTTGGGTATTTATCCGCCGCTTATATTTGTAGGTATCGGATGTATGACCGACTTCGGACCGCTTATAGCAAACCCCAAGAGTATTCTTCTTGGTGCGGCGGCACAGTTCGGTGTGTTCTTCACATTTGTTGGTGCGCTTGTGCTTACTGCATTTTTCCCTTCACTGGAATTTGGTGTTAAGGAAGCCGCATCAATTGGTATCATCGGCGGTGCAGACGGTCCTACAGCGATTTACGTTACAAAATCGCTTGCTCCAAAGCTGTTGCCGGCTATTGCCGTTGCGGCATATTCGTACATGGCGCTTATTCCTGTTATTCAGCCGCCTATCATGAAGCTGATGACTACAAAGAAATCAAGAAGTATTGTTATGGAACAGCTAAGACCTGTTTCAAAGACAGAAAAGATTTTGTTCCCGATAGTTGTTACTATCGTAGTTGGTTTGATTATCCCCGACGCAGTTTCATTGGTTGGTTGTCTGATGTTGGGTAATCTTATGAAAGAATCGGGCGTTTGTGACAGACTTGCAAAGACTGCTCAGAATGAGTTGATGAATATTATCACAATATTCCTTGGTGTAACAGTTGGTGCTACTGCAACAGCTTCAAGCTTCTTAAGCGGTCAGACATTATTTATTATTGCCCTGGGTCTTATTGCGTTTGCATTCTCAACAGCAGGCGGATTGTTACTCGGAAACATTATGTGCTGGCTTACAAAGGGTAAGGTTAATCCGCTTATCGGTTCAGCCGGCGTAAGTGCTGTTCCTATGGCGGCACGTGTTTCGCAGACAGTGGGACAGAAAGAAAATCCCGCAAACTTCCTGCTCATGCAT
>JAXJRQ010000114.1:0-6597 GCA_036310525.1 Clostridia bacterium | reverse complement strand
CTTGCTTCACATGCCCAGTCCTCTTCAACGTCAAGTGCGCCGAATTTTCCGAATCCGTCAGCTGAAAACAGAACCTTGTCAGTACTGTCATAGGTTACAATAACCTCAGGCCAGTGCACCATGGGCGCAGTAACAAACGTAAGTGTATGCTCGCCCAATTCAAGTGTATCACCCTCACCGACAACAATCTGTCTGTCAGAAAAATCCGTATTGAAGAAATTGTTCATCATTACAAATGCTTTTGCTGATGAAACAATTTTAACATCAGGATATGTTTTTATAAAATTCATGATATTTGCAGAATGGTCAGGCTCCATGTGCTGAACTATCAGATAATCGGGCTTACGTGCACCGAGCGCATTCTGGATATTATCCAGCCATTCATGTGTAAAGCGTGCGTCTACTGTATCCATAATTGCAATCTTTTTATCAATGATTGCATATGAATTATATGACATTCCGTTGGGAACTATGTATTGTCCCTCGAATAAATCAATTTCATGGTCATTTACACCGATATATTTTATATCTTTTGTTATATTCATATTGATATTTATTCCTTCCTTATTATTTATACTGTATTTATTATAGCATAAATTTATTAAAATGCAATAATATTTTTTGTTGATTATACGACTAATATTCGCTAATATTATAAAAATTTGTATATTGTATTTGCAGTGAAATAAAAACTATTTCACTGCAAATAATTTACCAGTTTTCCTTTAAAAGTGCTCCTACCAGATCACAGCAGGCATTCAAGTCCTTTATTGATGCAGTTTCAGAGGGTGAATGAATGTAACGTGTAGGAAGTGAGATACCACCTGTTTTTATACCACTGCGTGTAAGGTGTATTGCTCCTGCATCAGTACCGCCATCTGTCATTATTTCAAGCTGATAGGGGATATTGTATTTTTTTGCAGTTTCGATGATTTTTATGCGTACGTCAGCGTCACAGATAACGGAATGATCCATTATTTTCACAGCCGCACCATCGCCAAGCTTCACAGCCATAACAGGTGCTTCGGGAGTGTCACCGGTGTCCGTCACATCAACTGCAATTGCGTAGTCGGGGTTAATGGAAAATGCCGCCGCTCTTGCGCCTCGAAGTCCGACCTCCTCCTGTGAGGTGAATACGAAATATAAATCATTGTCAGTGTTTTTTGCGTTTTGCATTGCTTTTAAAAGAATATAACAGCCTGCACGGTTATCAAGTGCTTTTGAGACAACGGTAGTATCGTTTGCGTATAATTCACCGCAAAATGATGCCATATCTCCTATAGAAACGTATTTTTCAGCTTCTTCACGGTCTGATGCGCCGATGTCAATATAAAGCTTATCAAGAGCCGGCTTTTTCACAAAAGCTTCCTCTTCACAGCCTATCACCCCGATTGTACCGTTGGCAAATCTGACACGGCGGTTCACAAGAAAGCGTGTGTACAATCCGCCTATGGTCTTAAAACGTATAAAGCCTTTTTCATCAATATATGTGACAATTATCCCGATTTCATCCATATGCGCCGCAAACATAAGCTTATTGCCCGTACCTTTTTTTCGGGCAATAAGATTTCCGAGCGCATCGGTATAAACTTCGTCGCAGTATTTTTTTGCTTCGGCTTCTATAACGGCGCAAATTGCACCTTCCTGACCTGAAACACCGTCTGTTTGTGTGAGTTTATTTAATAATTCCATTTGTAATTTCTCCGATTTCTTCTAAAATTGCCGAAAGTAATTTTGATGATGAATAAATATCGTTCTTATTCATCATACACAGCGGTGTATGTGAATATCGGCAGGGAATACTTACAGTGCATACAACTGCTCCGTCTGCGGCAGACTGTGCCGCACCACCCATTGACATGCCTAAAATATTATTTCCGGCTTGTACGGATATTTTGTGCTTTTGCGCGGTTTTAAATATCCTTTCGTACAGCGGACGGTTATTTATAACAGATTTGTCTGCCATACTTATTACAGCACCCATGCCTGCTTTTGCGTTTATATTCTTTTCATCGGTGCCGTACATATCGGCACTTTCGATTGTGTCCACGCTTATTACAATATGCGGATTTATTCTGTGTGCCGCTACTGCTGCACCACGGCATGCAACTTCACGTTGTACCGAAAATACGAAATATGTGTCATACTCATATTTTTTGCCCATTGCGCTTATAAGACTTACACATCCCATACGGTCAAGTGCCTTTGCAAATATTGTCGTGCCGTTATCATTAAATTGTGCGTCAAAGCTTACATAATCGCCTAAATTAACCTTGCCAAGGGCACTCTTTTTTGATGAAGCACCAATGTCAACGAATAAGTCAGATACGGCAACAGTGCTCTCACGTTCGCTTTTTTTCTGAACATGAATGGCTTTCATACCAATTACTCCGCTTACCTTGTCTCTAATAAGCACTTTTTTTGAAATTATTACTCTGTCATCAATTTTACCGACATTTTTTATTTTAAGATACCCTTTATCAGTTACCCCTGAAACAATGAAACCACATTCATCAATATTACTCACAGCCATAATGCGCTTGTCGTGATTATTGCCCTTTACAAGAGCAATAATATTTCCCATTGAATCAATAGTGATTTCATCAGCTTTATCCTTGATTTGTCCGAGTATATATCGTCTAACCTCGTGCTCGTTGCCGCTTACGCCGTTTATGAGGCACAGATTCTTTATAAGTTCAGCCATGATATATCCTCCTCAAGTTCTTTTATGAAGTTTTCGAGAAGCTCTGTCACAGCTTCAACGTCCGATACTGCAAGCGTTTCAACAGAGGTATGCATATATTTAAGCGGAATAGACAAAAGTGCAGTCGGTATTCCGTCTGCGGCAACCTGCATTTCCCATGCATCTGTTCCTGTGTCTCCGCCTTCAACTTCTGTTTCTGTTTTAATTTTATGCTTTTTTGCTGTTTCAAACAGTCTTTTTGAAAGCATAGGATGAATATTTGGTCCAACCGCTACTACAGCACCACTGCCTAATTCAAAGGCTCCGTCGGAATTATCGGGAGTTATACCGTGAGTTACGTCAATCGCAATTGCCATTGTGGGATTAATTCCGTATGCTGCAACCTTACCGCCACGGCAGCCCACCTCCTCCTGAACAGCTGCAACTGCATATACGTCTGCAAAAAGCTGTACGTTTTTAAGGTTTTTCATAAGCTGTATCACTGCCGCAAGTGAAGCACGGTCATCAAGCGTTTTACCGCTCCACTGACGGCTTCCTATCTTACCGACTGATTGCGCAATTGTTATGCTGTCACCAACTGATACAAGCTCTTTAACTTCATCAGCAGATAGCCCTGTATCAATTGCCATGTCACGTATTTTAACGCTTTTTCCGTCCTCAAGAAGATGTGCGGGTTTTATGCCGACAACTCCGAAAATATCTCTTCTTCCATGAACGGTTACTTCAAGGGATGGTAAAATTCTCGGGTCAACACCGCCTACATTTGCAAATGTAATAAAACCTTCCTTGGTTACGGACGTAACCATAAGTCCGATTTCGTCGCAATGCGCCTCTACCATTACTGACGGCGCATTTTTCTTACCGCACCGCTTGATTGCGATTACATTGCCGAGTGCATCAGTCTTTACTTCATCGGCATATGGTTCAAGCATTTTTTTGATTTCGTTATTTAGTCGGTATTCAAAACCCGATATACCTCTTAAATCGCTTAACTGTTTGATTAATTTACGCATTATTTTCCTCTAATTCATTTACGAGCTTTTTAAATAAATTGCCTCTTTCTTCAAAATTTCTGAAAGCATCGAATGATGTGCTTGCAGGAGAAAGAACTACAATATCACCGCTTACTGATTTATTCTTAGCAGTGTTTACGGCATCCTCATAGCTTTTTGCAAATACAACCTCTACATCATCAGCTTCGCCTGTTTTGATAAGTGCTTCATGGATTTTTTCAGAGGTTGCACCTATTAGTATAAGTACCTTTACGCCGTTTACTATTGCAGGACCGATTTCGTCGTAGGGGATACCCTTGTCTTTTCCGCCTGCTATAAGTATTACCTTCTGATTAAATACCTTCAGGGTGTTAATTGTTCTGTTTGGACTTGAGTCGATGGAGCTATTGTAGTATTTAACGCCGCCGATTTCACGAACAAGCTCAATTCTGTGCTCAACACCGCCGAACTCTTTTGCTACTTCGAATATAACCTTTTTGTCTACAAGTCCCCATACAGCCGCAATTGCCGCCATGTAATTTTCTACGTTATGCATTCCGGGAAGCTTAATGTCATTTATATTGAGAATATCTTCGTTTATATATTTTATCATATTTCCATCAAGCCATACTGTTGATTTTCTCTGACGTGAAAACATTCTCACCTGCTCGTGTGCAAGCGGCAGAAGTGCCGCACTATCTGCGTTATCAGCATTAAATACCATAACGTTTTCACGGTTCATATGCATGAAAATATTGGTTTTGGCATCTATATATTCCTGGTAATCGGTGTGCCAGTCAAGATGATTGGGACTGAGGTTTGTAAGCACGCCTATTTCGGGAGACTTTTTCATGTTATGAAGCTGGAATGAAGACAACTCAAGTATTACCCAGTCATTTTCGCTCATGCTGTCGCTTTCGGCGAGTACGGGATTGCCGATGTTTCCGCCAAGCCATGTTTTGTATCCGGCTTTTGTCATCATTTTATGAATAAGAGTAGTAGTTGTGGTTTTTCCGTCACTGCCTGTAACTGCAATGATGTGGGTAGGGCATACTTCAAAGAATGTCTCCATTTCAGAAGTTACAACTGCACCTCTTTTTCTTGCGGCTTCAAGCTCGGGAATGTCCCCACGCATACCGGGTGTTTTGAAAATCAGGTCATCAGTGATATTATTAAGATAATCGTCACCAAGCATGAATTTTATACCGAGCTTCTCACATTCGGTATATTTTTCGCCAAGCCATTCCTTGTCGTGCTTGTCACATGCGGTCACATTTGCCCCGTTTTTAACAAGATACTTTATAAGCGGCAGATTTGAAATGCCTATTCCTATTACGGTTATATTTTTACCCTTTATATTTTGCTTAAATTCTTCAAGCTTAGTCATCAAAAATCAATCCCTTTCCATGTATAACATAAAAATATTCTATCCTATATTATACAAAATATTTTAAGAAATGTAAAGCCGTAAGGGGATAAATTTATTTAAAATATTGACAAACATTTGTTTGTGATGTATAATTAAAATATAAATTACATATGAAAGGCGAAAATCGGATGGAATTCTTAATTATTGCACTGCTTATACTACTTATTGTTCTTGTTTTTGTGCTTGTTTTAAAGTCGGGCGCAAAGGATACATCAAGGCTTGAAAATAACATAAATGAAAGTACACGTCAGTCGGTGAAGCTGATAGGGGATATTATAAGCGAAAATCAGAAAAACATCGGTGAGATGCAAAGCCGTAATTTTGAGCGTATGGATACAGCCATGCATAACACACAGCGCATGGTGGAGCATCAGCTTGAAAAAATTCAATCGGATAATAACAAGCGCCTTGAAGAAATGCGTACAATGGTAGAAAAGAAGCTTGAAAAGAGTGTTGATGAAAAGCTGACAAATTCATTCAAGCTTGTGAACGACCGTCTTGAACAGGTGTATAAGGGACTTGGAGAAATGCAGACCCTAGCATCCGGGGTGGGGGATTTGAAAAAGGTTTTGTCAAATGTCAAAACCCGTGGAATTCTAGGAGAATTACAGCTCAAGAATATTTTGCAGGAGATAATGGCACCTGAGCAGTACGAGGAAAATGTAATGCCGATACCCGGAAGCAGAAATATTGTGGAATTTGCAATAAAGCTTCCGGGCAATGACGGAAACAATGTGTATCTGCCGATTGACGCAAAATTTCCGGGAACTTTATACAATGACCTTGTTGATGCATATGAGACGGGCGAAAGTGATAAAATAAATGCGGCGGCATCAGCACTTGTCAAGCGTATCAAGTCAGAGGCGGCAGATATAAGCTCAAAATACGTCGAACCACCGTATACAACGGATTTTGCGATTATGTTTTTACCGTTTGAGGGTTTGTATGCTGAGGTTATAAACCGAGGTCTCGTTGAGGAATTACAGCATAATTATAAGATTAATATTGCAGGTCCGAGTACGATGGCAGCAATGCTTAATTCATTGCAGACAGGCTTCCGCACGCTTGCGATTGAAAAGCGAAGTGCCGAGGTGTGGAGTGTGCTCGGAAGCGTGAAGTCTGAATTTGAAAAATTTGCCGAGGCACTTGACAGTGCACAAAAGCGGATTAATCAGGCAAATGATGACCTTGATAAACTCGTGGGTGTGCGTACACGTGCTATTCAGCGTTGCCTGAAGGATGTGGAAAAAATTGAAGACGAAGTATAACATTGAAGCAGTGATATTTTGAATTTCAAAAAAATTCGGAAAAATTTGAAAAAAAGTCTTGACAAATGTATTTTTATCAAGTATAATAGACAATGTTGTATGGCGGTATAGCTCAGTTGGCTAGAGCATGCGGTTCATACCCGCAGTGTCATTGGTTCGAATCCAATTACAGCCACCATATTTATATGGCCCGTTGGTCAAGAG
>JAXJRQ010000113.1:0-4572 GCA_036310525.1 Clostridia bacterium | reverse complement strand
GACCATTTCCCCGGCGGATTTTATCACAAGGGTGTGCCAAACACCAACTACAAAACTCCTGCACCGTATTCATTACCGTACCGTGCACTGTACTCCGAAAATGTTGAAAATCTGTTTTTTGCAGGACGAAACATCAGTATGACGCATATGGCGATGAGCAGTATACGTGTTATGGCAACATGCGCACTGCTGGGCGAAGCTGTCGGAAAAGCAGTCGCAATTGCTGTAAAAAACAGCATTACACCCCACGATGTATACTGCAGTAAGCTCGATTTGTTGCAGGAATTACTTATGAGGGAAGGCTGTTTTCTGCCGTCAAAAACAAGAAAAATATCGCCGTTATGCAGTAAGGCAAAGCTGAGTCTGGGCAGTGACGTATTACGAAACGGTCAGGACAGAGCGCATGCCATCTACAATACGGATGATGAAAGCTGTTCATATAAAGCCGAGCCTGAAGCTGCCATCTGCTACAGCTTTGATGAGGCAGATATTCATTCTGTGCATATTGAATTTTGCAGTGACCTCAATCGTGACACACTGCCCGGCTCAGATTGCGAGCGCAACCACATGATGCGTGCAAATATCAAGCTCGACAGTCCGCAGATGTATATGCCGAAAACGTTATGTAAAGAATTTAAGCTTATCGGTAAATTAAACGGCGAAACGTATGAGCTTTTGCATGTAGTTAACAACCGCAAACGTTCATACCACCTTAACATAGACAAAAAGCTTGATACACTTACCCTGATTCCCGTAAACAGTTGGGGCGAAGGTGATAAAATACCCGTAATTTCATTTGATTTTTGTTAAGATTTAAAAAATGTGACTTCAGAAAACTGAAGTCACATTTTTTATTCAGTAAAGAAGCTATGTATCGCCATTGATGCCGCAATAAGCACCTGTGAGCGCACACTTCCCGAACAGATATGAAGCTTTTCCTTTAAAAGTATTTTATCACAAATCATCTTTGAAACGAGCGAAACAAGCTTTTCAGGCTTATACACAAGCTCACCGCACAAAACAACTCTCCTGAAATTAAAAATATTATCCGCAGTTATAATTGCAGTGCCCAGAAACTCCGCTTCCTTAAGCATGGTTTCTTCATCGTTTGCATCGACGCACTCACGCCAGCTTTTATGCGGTGTGTTTTTCAGTAAATTAGGGATTGAAGCGTATTTTTCAAGACAGCCTCTGTTTCCGCAATCGCACATCTTGCCGTCATACTTAATTGAAATATGACCTATTTCGCATGAACCGCCAAAAAGCGTATCGTTAATCATTATACCCGAGCCGATACCCTCATCAACCTGAATTGCCATAAAGCTTTCGCTATCCTTTGCAGACCCGAAATAACGCTCCGCAACAGCCACCGCCGACGATACGTTATCAAAAACCACATCGCAGTCGAGAATTTTTTCTATCTCCTCTGCCACGCAGACGTTGTGCCATTTTGCAAAGTTTGGCGGATTTAAGATTTTCCCCGAAACAACGTCTACCGGTCCTGGAGTTACCACTGCTGCCTTGTATATCTTTGAAAAATCAAGTCCTGTTTGTTTTAGTTGTTTTTTAACCGTTTTCTCTATTCCCGAAAATGCCTCAGCGGGTGACGGGGCACAAAACGACTCTTCAACTATCACTCTTCCGCACAAATCTGTTATACCAACAACTATATTGCCACGCTTTATGTTTATACCTATCATATAAACAGAATTTCCACTTAAACGGAGCATGAGCGGATTTCTGCCTACCGAAGAGGTGTTGATTTTTTCCTCGGTCACGATTTCCCTTTTTTTGAGGTCATCAACAATTATTGTTACAGCCGCTTTTGTGAGTCCCGTTTTTTTGGCTATTTCCGCACGTGAAATAGGTTCCTTGTTTATAAGCGATAATATGATTTTTTCATTTTTCCGGCGCATCAGCGCAGAATTTGTTGCCCCTGACATTTGCTTCTCCTTTGAATTTTTTCTTATATTATACTATTTTGAGACAAAAAAATCAATATTATATTCATAATCAGAAGCATTCCACCACTTCAATGCTTCCTTCAACAGCAAACTTACCCATAAGGCTATACGGCATAAAGAAATAATCGCCCTTTGCAATCGGCTTTTCATAGTTGTCGCCCATGATTTTTCCTTTGCCGTCGGTAACTATATAAACACTGTAGCTGTCTTTTACATCAAGGGTGTATTTACCGTTTTCAAGTGTTATCTTGTTAATGATAAAGCAGTCGGTATCGTTTTCGTTTATAAGGTTTTCAACCTTTACGCCGTTTTCCTCAAACAGCATTTTCGGCGTAAGCTTTGTGTCGGGTGATTTCACAAAATCAAAGCAATCAACCGCATCCTCCTTTGACAGACCAATATACATTTCCTCATCCGATAATTCATAATTATCGCACCAGTGCTCAGGCTGAATAGTGAAGTCGGTAGGCTCCTGAATTTCGAGAATTAAACAGCCTGCACCAATTGCATGGACTGTTTTTGCAGGTACAATAAACACATCCCCAACCTTCGGTTCGGTATACTCCATAAGTTTTTCCATTGCGTCCTTGTCGGTTTTGCTCTCGTCAATCGCCTGCATAAAGCTATCACGTGTGACTTTGTCCTTAAACCCGAAATAAATTTTCGCTTCGGGACGTGTGTCAAGCACAATCCAGCTCTCGGTTTTTCCGTATTCTGAATTGAAATGCTTCCTCGAAAACGCTTTGTCGGGATGTGCCTGAGCAGGAAGTCTTACGGCACTGTCAAGAACCTTTACAAGAATACGCATTTTCTGCGATTTGCCAAGCATTTCAAGCGGATATTTTTCCAGAAGCTCATCGAAATACATGTCGCTGTCTTTGACCTTTGAAACGCCCTCTTTTTCGCTTTTCTTGTCTTTATTAAGCGCCGCAACTGCAGACGCAATCCATTCCTCAGGCAAAAATCCGTCTACGGGTTCATCGCCGAAAAAGCCGTTAAAAAGCTTACCGCCGCTATATACTCGTCCTACTCTGTTTCTTTCAAAAAATACGGGTTCCTTTATCATATCTTTTTCACCTCTATATATATTTTATCAGCTTCTGAGCATCATTGGCTGTTTCGAATGTTCCGTTTGCCACAAGTCCGAAAAGTGCCGCACCGACCGCCGCCTCTTCAAGATGCGCAGGGATTTTCATAGCTGAATTGAAGCTTTCTTCCGCTATTTTCACAAGCGCCGCATTTTTGCGTACACCATTACCCGAGCCGACAAGACTGTTTCTTTTAACGTTCATTTCGCCATACATTCCGTAAAGCTCACAAACCATGCCCTCAAGCACCGCATGCACAAGCTCACCAGGACGGAAATTTCCGGTATTGATTTTATCTATACTGCCGCAGATTGTGTTGTCTGCTCTTGTTCCTGCAAAGCGTGTATCGGCTTTAAGAGTGGGATTTTGAGTGTTTTGAAGCATTTTGTTCATGATTTCGTACACCGCACCCTCATCAAGGTCTTTTATATACGAAAAAGTTTCTGTATAAAAATCCTTGAGCATTGAATATGCACGTCCGCCGCAAAGCGCCGCTCCTACTATAAGATATTTATTATCAAAATACGGTCTTGTTTCGATATTTGTTCCTTTTGCGATTTTGTCGGATACTACAGAAATCTGACTTCCCGTTCCGACATTAAGAAGAATATCGTTGTCGGATATTGATGAAAATACACTCGCCTGATTGTCGCCTATCGCAACGCTTACGGGTATTCCCCTGTATTTTCCTGCAATACGGTATTCGCCCGTAATTTCAGGGTTGAAGTCGTAAGTAAAGCTGTTGTTTTCCATGTCATAACAACCGAAGCTTGCCGCATCGCTTGTATGAATGACGGGAAGCTTCATACCACACAGCTTCATTACAAAATAGTCATGGATTGTGCAGTAGCTTACAGCCGAATCGGGTCTTATCCCGTTTACTCTGTTATAAAAATCGGTTACATTTCCATAGCCTGCAGAGCTGTTTAAATGCTTTGCGTATGTTGTACCGTTATTATATGGGAGATTGCCTCTTTCGTCCTGCCATGTGTACAGAGGACTTACTGCATCACCGTTTTTGTCGGTGTAAACAATGCCGTGCATCTGTCCTGTTACACCAATGACCGCAGTTTCTTCGCTTATGAATTCATTTATTATCTCCATCGCCAATGAGATTATTTTGTCCACTGACTGGATTTTTTCCCATACGTTCGTGCTGTTTATAAATGCATTACTGTTTTTTGTGACCGATTTTATGACGTTTCCGCTCTCTGCGTCTATAATAATTCCGCAGATGCTCGTTGTTCCGATGTCTATTCCTATTGCTTTCATGGGTAACTCCTCTCTTGATTTGTGGGTTGTAAATTGTAATTTGTAGGTGATGTAAACAATTATCCCGCCGTAGGGACAGGCGTCCTCGACTGTCCGTTTATGGTTAATTTTACACGGACCGTCTGGAATGAAGGTCCCTACAAATATAATTATTTGCAACTGTATACAATTTACCGCCGTAGGGGACGATGCCCACATCGTCCCGTTGTATATTCACGGGCGGATGTGGGCATCCGCCCCTACAATAT
>JAXJRQ010000112.1:0-1740 GCA_036310525.1 Clostridia bacterium | reverse complement strand
TACGCACTGATGCCGTTGTATTTCTCATGGCAGGTGTCTGTGTCGCAGTGGGTAGAGCTGTGACAGCAGGCTTTTCTGTTGATATTGGCTTTGGCACAGGGCGTTCAATGATATTCAGATTTTCCTCAAGCACTTGGGCAGTTTTCTCGGTTGCAAATGAAACCATGCTTCCGCTTACTATAATTGAAAATGCAACAACTGCAAGCATGATAATTCCCTTGCGCCGCTTTTTCAAATCAAGAATGTATAAAAAACGTTCCTGAATAACCTTGCGGGATATAATAAAGCAGGTAGAGAGGGGAGTTGCAGCATTGTGCGTGTTATGCACAACCTTCAATATGGTTTCGCAATAACTGCATCTGTAGTCCATACTGCATTCCTTCACGACTTCTCCATCGCAGACAAGCTCAATATCTTTGTTTGCGCTGTTTACCATCATATATACAAGCGGATTAAACCAGTGGATACAATTAGCTATCATCAGTATAAGCTTGTATATTATGTCCTTGCGCTTCTGATGCACAAGCTCATGTCTGAATATAATTTCAAGCTCAGATTTACTGTACGTGCATTCGGGAAGCAGAAGAACAGGTCTTATACAACCGAAAATCATCGGCGTGGAAACTGATTTACATATTTTTAAATCAATTTTACTGTCCGATACAATTTCTGATTTTACATCTTCAAATATCTGTAATGTAGTTTCATCTGTTACCGCTTTTGACCATCGTCTGACGCTATTTTTAAATATTATATAGCTCGTAATGTTTATGGCGGCAAATACGATTATTCCGATTATCCATATCAGCGTAAGAAGTGTTTGCGGTGTGATTATGCCGATGTCAGAAGCCGACGTTTCTATCACTTGCATCTGTGTCAGACTGCGGGGAATAGTAACGGTTATCGGAGTGCTTTTTAGTGATATTTTAAACGGCAAAATCAGCCTTACGGCAACAAACAGCCACATATAGTAACGCCATTTGGCAACAAATATTTTTTTCGTGAGCGGTGAAAAAATAAGTAAAATACCTATCAGAACCGATATTGGAGCAGTAAGCTCCAGTGCATCAATAAAAAATGTACGCATATTTTTGCCCCTTCCTTAAATGGACTTTAGTCGTTTTTGCCCTTAGAGTCAATAAATTTCTTTAACTCCTCGAGATCCTTATCGGAAATAGATTGTGAATCATACAGCGAGGCTACAAGCTTTGTAATTGAATTTCCTGTAATTTTCCTTAAAAATGAACGGCTTTCGGCTACAAGATATTCTTCTTCGCTTATGAGTGGTATATAAGTTTTACTTTTTCCAAGCATTCCTCCTTCAAGCACCCCTCTGTCAATCAGGCGGTTTAACAGCGTCTGCAGTGCGCCTATAGACCATGGGCGTTCCTCTTCGAGTAGTCTTTTCACCTCCGATGTAGTTATCGGTGTGGGGTTGTTCCAGATTACCTGCATTATTTCAAGCTCGGTGTCCGGAATTTTTGCAATTTTGTTTTTCATAGCGCTATTCTCCTTTATCCTACAATTGTAGTATATTTATATAATACACTTGTAGGAGATGTTTGTCAAGTACTTTTTCAAAAAAAATTGAACACTAAAAGACCATGCGATTATCGCATGGTCTTTTAGTATCAGTCCTCATAGCAATTGTACGTTTTCAGAATATATACGCCTGTGTCATATAAAAGCTTTTCAAGATGTTTTTGCATGAACAGCTGCGGCTCAAGAAGACGTGTATCC
>JAXJRQ010000111.1:0-13996 GCA_036310525.1 Clostridia bacterium | reverse complement strand
GACTGAAAGATGTGGGAGTTTAGCTCAGCTGGGAGAGCATCTGCCTTACAAGCAGAGGGTCACAGGTTCGAGCCCTGTAACTCCCACCATAAAATATGCTGGTATAGCTCAATTGGTAGAGCAGCTGATTTGTAATCAGCAGGTCGTAGGTTCGAGTCCTATTACCAGCTCCAACGGGACAAGCAATGCTTGTCCCGTAATATATGGGAGAGTTCCCGAGTGGCCAAAGGGGACAGACTGTAAATCTGCTGCTTTCAGCTTCGGTGGTTCGAATCCACCCTCTCCCACCAAAAAGCGTACTGAAATTTCAGTACGCTTTTTTTAACGAAATACGCCGTACGGCGTGTGAAATATTGCTACGCAATGTGAATGGGCGTATTTCATTTCACTGAAAGCGGCAGCTTTCAATTTCACAATTTACTTAAGTAAATTATTTCACATCAACGAAGTTGATATTTCACTAAAAATATAATACAATTACTACTAATGTGAGAAAATAGTTGCTTTGCTTGTGCAAAGCTTTTTTTATGTATTTTTTTATGTAAAAGTCAGCAAAACAGCATTTTTGTATGACGAAATTGTGTACAAAAAGGTCGCTTTTGGAAATTGAAAACAGGCGTTACTGGTAATATAATTATACTGAATATACATGCATACTGACAGAGTAAGTTTATTGGAAATTTTTAAAAAGGGGAATTTTATGAGAGGTTTTAATCTTAAACGGGTTTTATCTATGGTGTGCGTAATTTGCATGCTGACGGGAAATGCAGTAATTGCAGAGGATGTACAATGGAATAACTATTCTTTTGACGGATTTGAAAACACAATTGAAAATGCACGCAGAATAAAATCTGCTGTATCAATGCGTATGATACATTTAGGCAACTCAATCGAAAAAACTGTAGGAAAAACAGAAAAAGACAATATAACTCCGTATGAAGGATATAGCTGTATTAATAACTACAGCGCTGATAAAACATGGGGATTTGCGTTTCATAATCTTATGCCTGAATTTACAAAGGCGGATTTGGGAAAAAAGGTAAAGGTATCGTTGAGATTTTATATTGAACAAATTCGTTCGGTAGGTGTTGCTTCAGACAGAGATATTCTTATAGGCATATCTGATGAGAGTGAAGAAAACATAATAGGCGAAAATTTAAAGCCATCTACCGATGAATGGATGGAGTGTGCATATGAGTATACTTTAACTGAAGATAACATTAACTGTAATAAAATTATACTAAAAGGTGTGAGCTGGAATTTTCCGCATTGGTACAACGTGGATGCAGTATCTGTTGATGTAAGTGAAGCATTGTCACAAAGTGGTGTTATACAATTAAATGTTGATGGACAAAACATTGCAACAAATGCACCGTTAAAGATTTTAAACGGAAATCTTATGCTTCCGGCAGAGGAGTTATTTAAAGCAGTTGGTGTAGAATATTCTTTTAATGACGACAATTCAGTTGTCAGTGCAAAATTCGGTAAAAAGACAGCTACATTTACAAAAAACAGCACTACTGTTGATGTAGATAACCGCAAAATCTATGAGTGTGGTACAACATGTACACAAATCATTGACAATAAGCTTTATATTCCGTATAAGGCATTTAAAGTCGCTTATGATGCAGATATAAAATGGGACGCACTAAATTCGACGGTAGAGATAAACACAGAAATGCCCGTAATTCGCAGAAATGTACCAAAGTCTTCTCTGACATCATCAAGTGATATGAAGGATATATATTTTGATGAGCCTGTGGGTGCTGAGATTCTTGATTGGGATAATTTACCCGAGGAAAAGTATGTAACTGTTATGGATGAAAATTATATGCTTGCAAATACACCCAAGATTCCTTACGGTAACAAAGGAACTGTTGAAAAAATTACAGTTGAAGGTCAGGATTTTACGGAAGCATTTTCAATAAGCCTGCAAACTAAGCCTGCAAATACATATGATATTCAGTTTGCACTGGGTGATTTGGAAACAGCTTGTACAAATGCAGGAATAACCCTTGAAGCAGGCGATGTAATGCTTATGGAATTCAGCTTCCGTTCAGTCGATGCGGATAATGAAGCATCGGTGCGTCCGTTTGTTCAGGCGCCGCTTGTAAACTGGTATCCTAAATGTCTTAATGAAACGGTAACAGCAGGAAGTGAATGGACAAAAGTGCACCTTCCTTTTATGATGGAAGCACACAACTCTGTATTAACGAAGAATGTGTACATAGCTCTCGGAATGAAGGTGCAGAATTTACAGATAGGCGGTTTTCGTGTGCTGAACTTCAAAAATAATGTCACAATGGAGCAGTTTGACTACGAAACGGACATAAAACGTGCAATGCGTGAGGTCTATGACAAGAATGCGCAGTGGAGAAAAGATGCAATTTCCCGAATTGAGCAAATACGGAAAGATGATATAAATATAACAGTTGTCGACAATTTTGGTAATCCTGTGGAAGATGCCGATGTTGATGTGTCAATGTTTGAGCATGAGTTTAAATGGGGAACGTGTGTACATAATCATATAGCCGGAGGTATAACAGAAAAGCCTGATACCAACACACAAATAGATACTGTGGCAAAGTATTTCAACTATATCGTATGTGATACGGCATCAAAATGGAGTGGCTACAGAAGCGGAAGATTTGTCACACGTCAGCTTCTTGATGCATTTGAGAAAAAGGGCGTGGATGGAAGATTTCATTGTGCAATCTGGGACGGAAACGGTTTGCCTGTTGATGTTGCAGCTGTAGTTGATGATAAAGCTGTACTTGAGAATTTCGAGAGCATGGTGGACTGGAAAAAATGGAATATTGAAATAACCGGTGCTTTTTTGAATGCGCATGAAGCAATCGAATTTATTGAGAACAACAAGGTTGATGCTATTATTTCGGATATTAAAATGCCCGGTATGAATGGCGTGGAGTTTGCAAAATATATACATGCCAATTTCCCTGAAATTGTTTTCGTGATGATTAGTGGCTACGAAAGCTTTGAATATGCAAAAGATGCTTTGAAATACAATGTTATTGAATATCTTTTAAAGCCTGTGACAATGTCCGATATTGAAGGGATGCTTACCTCTGTTGTAGCGCAGTGTGATAAAAACAGAAAAATGCTTTCATCCGCAAATACGGATGAGGCAAAAATGAAGGCGTTCATTATTAATCATATCGAAAAAAGAACCCGTGATTTATCTCACAGAGGTAACAGACACAAGAAAGTAAGAATTGAAAACAGAATTATGGAAGACCCGGTGGTATATGCTGAGGTCAAGCTCTATAATGTCAGAGAATTTTTAATAAAAAACTGGCTCTATGGCAGAGAAGCACTCAATAATGCAATCAACAACCTTTTAAATGATATGGACTGCATAGCTGTTGAGCTTAATTCAACAATGGATACAATTGACTATATTCTGCTTTTTGACAGCGATGAAATTTCATCATGCATGAATAAATTTGCTTCGTTCAGAACAAAAGCAATTAAGCAGACCAAGGAATTGTTTAATCTTGAAATTGCAATCATGGAAAAAAAGGTTGCAAGAAATATTCAGTATATCTTTGATAATATATCGGTTGAATTTTTAGGTGTCAACGTTAATATTATCTATAATTTAATTAAAAATGGAAAAAAAGAAGACGCTGTGGCAGAATTTGAATTTTTTAAGAACAAAGTCAATGGCGACAGCGTGAGTATATATAAATTTTATGAGCAGCTCAGAGATAAACTGCGCCTTGACAGTGATTTGAACAGTGATGATGAAAAAATCAGGGAACTGATATATTGCAGTGAAATTAAGGATGTAGAAACAACTGAAAAGATTGTTGCAGAAATTATAGAATACGTTTCTTCAATGAGCACTACCCTTAAACGCTACGATTATGTCAATATCGCAAAAAAATATATTGCGGATCATTATTCAGAGCCTATCACTGTATCGGATATAGCTAAATATGTATCAGTATCAAACGACTATCTCGGAAGAGTTTTCAAAAAAAGCACCAATATGACTTTGATTGACTATATCAATGAATTTCGTGTCCGTAAATCTGTGGAGCTTTTGAAAAAATCCGAATACCCTGTTGAGGAAATTTATGCTATGGTAGGATATAACAGTGTCACGAATTTTTACAAGGTATTTAAGAAGATTATGGGCTGTACGCCTGCAAAATATCGTGATAAAATCAGAGATGCTCTGATGTAAAATGGAATGGTGATTTGATATGGCTGCAAGATTTACGAACGACGTTGTAAAAATATTACGTAAGTATGGTAAGAAAAGCTTTTTTTTCAGAGCTTTTCTTTTCATATTTTCTGCGCTGTCTATTATTTCGGTGATAGTTGTGTTTCTGGCAATGTATTATTCCTATAATGCTACCGACGAAGAAAGAATACAAAACTACACTCAGGAGGTTTATACAACCCGAAACAGGATAGAATCAATACTAAGTACGCTTGATGGATTCAGTAAGGAACTTGAGGATAACGAGAAGCTTATGAAATATTTGCAAGATGGCGATGAGCTTACGGAACAGAAGCTGAAGAATTTTCTTAGTAAAGAAGCCGAAAATATGAACTTCTTAAAGTCAATATATTTGTATAATCCCAAAACGGAGTACATACTTTCAACATCTGAATTATACCATAGCGAATTTATGGAAAGCTTTCGTGACAATTCGTGGATGGATGCTTTTTACGGCGGTAAAAAGTTTTTTTACCGTGAATATCCTGATACAAGTCTTATTCTTAAATGTCTGTCTTACTGCACGAAAGTAGGAACAACGGGACTTATTGCTATATATAATATAGATTATTCAAAAGCAAATCTGAGCAATAATACGTACAGAAACGGTAATATTTATATATTTGATACTCAGGGTGATGTTCTGCTTGCTTCGCAAAGAAATGTCAATTTAAAGACGCAGATAGATTCTCCTTCTGTAATGGAATATTACTTCAATGCAGGAAGCTATGTGACGGGATACAAAACGTTAAAAAAAATGTATCTGGGAGCAGGTTTTCGGCGATACGAGCTTGTGCTGATGTTTGAGTTTCCGAGGGAAATGCTGCTGAATTTACCGACATTTTTATTGAAGCTTGTGCTTTTGGGTATTTTTGCGCTTATGCTTTCGCTGGGTGTTTCACTTCTTCTGACGTCCATAATATACAAACCGCTTGTCAAGCTGTTTATGGTAGTTGATGCTCCGGATAAGATAGATGCTGGAGGAAATAATGAAATTAATAATGCGATTGAATACATAACGGATACAGCACGTGGAAAGGACATAGCCGAAAAAGAGCTTGCCATAAAGGCGCTGCAGCTGCAAAACGCACAGCTGATTGCATTGCAGGCACAGCTTAATCCGCATTTTCTGTTTAATACACTGCAGATGCTTAATACGATTATTCTGGCAGAGTTTAAGCGTGATACGAATGCAACACGTATTATTTCGCTGATGTCAGTGATTTTGAGAGATGCACTTAATATTAAAAAATTTGTAAGAACTTTCAAAGAGGAAGCAGATATTGCAAACCGATATATAGACATACAGAAAATCAGGTTTGGCGAAGGCTTTGATGTGGAATGGCACATACCGGACGAGCTTATGGAATGTATGGTACCCAAATGTATTTTACAGCCTATCCTTGAAAATTCGATTTCTTATGGCATAAACATTATGGGCGGTAAGGGTAAAATACAGATTAAAGCAAGAAAAATTGATACAAAAATGGAAATATCAATTCATGATAACGGTCCGGGCTTTGAAGAAGAAAAGCTCAGAAGAATAACAGATTCCTTAATAACTCAGACCTATGAACAGAATGATGGTGTGGGACTTTCAAATGTCGATCGGCGTATAAAGGTTTTGTTCGGCGATGATTACGGTATTGAAATTTTTAATAACAACGGTGCAGAAATTATCATAAATCTGCCCATTAACTATATGTAATTAAAAAGTGTAACTCAACAAGTGATTATAACTTGTTAAGTTACACTTTTTTGTACAAACCCGACATAAAAAAACTCCTTGCCTTTTAAGACGTCATATTGCTTTGAAATGTTTACTGAATTTATGATAAAACCGAAATTTATAAAATTGTCGGTTCAACCACAGTGGTTGCATCGCTTATTTTGTTTTATTCTGCAATCCATTCACAAAAAATAACTAATATTGAATATTTTTAAAATACATGATATACTGTAAGAAAGTAATGATGAGGAGATTTGTATGAAAAAATCATTAGAAATTATTTATTGTATCGTAATCAGCACAGTTATTCTTTGTGCGTGCTTTATATTATGTCTTTTTATACAGGATATATATGAGCACAATTCGATTATACCTGCTATATTTGTTCTGGGAGTGTTTTTAATATCGGTTATTACACATGGATATATCTATGGGGCTATGGCAGCTGTTGTAAGTGTACTTGCTGTCAACTTTGCATTTACTTTCCCGTTTTTTGTGTTTAACTTTACTATTCCGGAAAATATTATTTCTGCAATAATACTGTTTGTTGTTTCTATTGTCACTTGCAGTCTGACGGCAAAGATTAAAAGACAGGAAGAGATAAAAGTCGAAAGTGAAAAAGAAAGAATGCGTGCAAATCTTTTAAGAGCAGTTTCGCACGATTTAAGAACACCGCTTACTACTATTTATGCCTCAAGTTCTGCGTTACTTGATAAATATGATGAGTTCAGCGATGAACAATGCAAGGAGATAATAAAGGGTATAAGCGAGGATTCTCAGTGGCTGAGCCGTATGGTTGAAAATCTGCTTTCTATTACGAAACTCGATACTGCCAATGTAAATCTTATTAAAATAAATACTGCACTTGATGAATTGATTGATTCGGCTCTAATCAAATTTTCAAAAAGATACCCTAAGCAAAAGGTCGATGTGGATATTCCTGACGATTTTGTGTTTATTCCTATGGATTCGCTTCTTATTGAACAAGTAATTCTCAATATTTTAGAAAATGCAGTTCAGCATGCCCATGGCATGACAAAAATATCTTTGAAAGTGTTTTGTTATATCTGATAAAGTAATTTTTGAAATAAAGGACAATGGATGCGGAATTTCTGAGGAAAGACTGAAAAATATATTTACCGGATATTATTCTGCAGAAACAGAAGCATCTGACAGTCAAAATCATAATGCCGGAATTGGACTTTCTGTATGTGCATCTATAATAAAGGCGCATGGCGGAGATATAAAAGCAGAAAATTTAAAATCAGGCGGATGTGTATTTCGTTTCGTACTAAATATGGAGGATGCTGACGATGATTAATAATAAATATAAAATTCTTGTGATAGAAGATGAGGGTAATATAAATAATCTGTTGAAGGCACTTCTCGAAACAAGTGGTTATCAGGTGATAACGGCAAAGAATTGCAAAAACGGACAAACTCTGTTTACATCGCACAGACCGGATCTGGTAATTCTGGACTTGGGTCTTCCCGATCGTGACGGAATGACTTTTTTAGAGGAAATCCGAAAAGAATCATTGACTCCCGTAATAGTGGTTTCTGCAAGAAACGAGGACAAAGATAAGGTCGATGCTTTAGATCTTGGTGCCAACGATTATGTAACAAAACCGTTCAGCTCGGCAGAGCTTGTAGCTAGAGTCCGTTCAGCACTGAGAAACTCACGGCACAGCGCAGATGAAGGGAGATTTCCGGGCGGTAAATTTGAGTCGGATGGTTTGGTAATTGATTATGATGCAAGGCTTGTATTTATTGATAAAACAGAAATAAATCTTACGCAGACGGAGTATAATATAATTGCACTTTTATCCGAACATTCGGGAAAAGTTATGACTTATGCCGCAATTATAAATTCTATTTGGGGATATAGTGATGTGTACAGTACAAAAAAATTACAGGTAAACATGGCTAATATCCGTAAAAAGTTTGGTGCAAAACCGGGAAAGAAAAACTACATTGTTAATGAACTGGGCGTAGGCTACAGAATGTGTGAACGTGATTATTAAAGTAAGAAAAAAGTTACTCTTAACCACATCTTAACCGATTCTTTGATATAATTTTTAAGGTATATGTGTGATAATGGGGAATTATCGGAAAGGAGACTACATATATGTTATCATCACAGGAAATTATGCAATTAATACAGAGCCTTATCTGGCTTTTGGCAGGCGTTGGTGTTTTTATTGTCGGAATGAATTTTATGGGCGATGCTCTTGAGAGAAGTGCCGGCATGGGGATGAAGCGATTACTTGAAAGAATCAGCAACAATCGTTTTTCAGGCGTTGGAATCGGTGCCGGTGTAACAGCAATTATTCAGAGTTCATCTGCAACTTCGGTAATGGTTATCGGTCTTGTAAATGCAGGTGTTATGACACTTATGCAGGCAACACCGATTATTATGGGTGCCAATATCGGAACAACGATTACCGGTATCCTTGTTGCACTCAAAAATGATTATTTTAACATGGCAATGTATCTTCTTGCTTTTGCAGGCGTAATGATGGGATTTGCCAAAAAGGAAAAAGTCAAGATTACAGGAAGCCTTTTCTGTGGTCTGGGACTAATTTTTGTGGGACTTAATATCATGAGCAGTGAGCAGGCATTTGGTAATCCGCTTGTTGAAAATATGTTCACCGAAATTTTCAAAATGATTAATTTCCCACTTCTTTTGATTTTGGTAGGTGTTATATTTACTGCACTTATACAGAGTTCATCTGCATCTACAGGTGTTGTTATTACAATGGTTGGTTCAGGCGTTCTTCCGCTTGACCTTGCATTGTTCATAATTCTTGGTGCAAATATCGGTACATGTGTAACAGCGCTGCTTGCTTCTGTTGGTGCAAATGCCAATTCCAAAAGAGTTGCACTTATACACTTTACCTTTAATGTAATAGGAACGGCATTATTTACTGCAATCATCTGGTTATTCAGAGAACCGATTGTAAGCTTTTTAGTATCTGTTTTCCCGGGCGATGATCCGATGTCGCTTCAGATGCGAGTTTCTCTTTTCCATGTTATATTTAACGTAACAACTACCTGCATGTTACTACCGTTTGTGAAGCAGCTTGTGAATTACTCTTGTTCGGTTATCAAGGACAAGAAGGATATTAAGGAAACATTGTCACTTAAATATGTAGACGAAAGACTTGTTACTACACCTCCTGTTGCGCTTATGCAGGTTAAAAAAGAAATTGATTATATGATGGCGCTTGTAGAAGAAAATACACGTCTTTGCTTTACGGCGATGGACAAGGCATCTGCCGAACACAATGAACAAATTTACGATAATGAAAAGATAATTGACTATACTAACAGCGCATTGACTGCATTTTTAATCAAATTATCTGCCGCAGTTGAAGGCAGTGAGGAGAACATTATCGGTTCGTATTTCCATGTTTTAAATGACCTTGAGCGTATCGGTGACCATGCCGAAAATTTCCACGAGATTGGTCTTGAAATGATAAATAAAAATATAACATTTTCTGAGCAAGCACTCGAAGGCATTATGGCTATGAGAGATAATGTCATGAAAATGTTTGCAATTTCCATGGAGACATTTGAAACAGTGCATAAAGAAAAATTATCTGATTTAACAAAATTAGAAGAGAATGTGGACAAGATGAAAAAGGATCTCATTTCCGGTCATTTTGCACGACTTGCCGAAGGCAATTGCAGTGTGGATGTAAGTCCGTATTATTCGTCAGTTATTGTTGGACTTGAACGTGTTGCCGACCATCTTGTGAATGTAGGATACAGTATTGTTAATCCTGTTGGTTCTCAAAAAGAAGAAAATTAAAACTATATTATAAGTGGTTGTTGATAAAATTTTTAAAAATAATTAAAGAGGTATTGTTATGAGCTTTTTATTAGACGGATTTATGGCGGTCACATGGCAACAGCTTGTTATGTATGTCGTTGGTATATTATTAATTTATCTTGCAATTAAGAAAGAATATGAGCCTTCGCTTTTGTTGCCGATGGGATTTGGCGCAATATTGGTTAACCTTCCGTTTTCGGGAGTGTTGAACCAGACAATTGAAGGCATTGGAGAAGTACAGGGAATTATACAGTGGTTGTATGATTTGGGAATTGGTACGTCAGAAGCAATGCCGTTGTTATTGTTCATCGGTATTGGTGCTATGATTGACTTCGGCCCTCTTCTTTCAAATCCGAAAATGTTTTTATTCGGAGCGGCGGCGCAGTTTGGAATTTTCTTCGTTGTTATTGTAGCGGTTATGTTCGGCTTTGATTTGAAGGATGCCGCATCAATCGGTATTATAGGTGCCGCTGATGGTCCAACTTCTATATTGGTTTCACAGGTGCTTAAATCAAACTACATAGGACCGATAGCTGTTGCGGCATATTCCTATATGGCTTTGGTTCCGATTATTCAACCGATTGCAATAAAGGCAGTTACCACCAAGAAAGAAAGACAAATCAGAATGACATACAATCCTGCGAATGTTTCAAAGTTCTTAAGAATTGCTTTCCCTATAATTGTAACCTTTATTGCAGGATTTATTGCTCCGACATCGGTTGCACTTGTAGGCTTCCTTATGTTCGGTAATCTTTTAAGAGAGTGCGGCGTGCTTGATTCGTTATCAGAAACAGCTCAAAAAGTCCTTGCAAATCTTGTAACACTTTTGTTGGGTATAACAATTTCATTCAGCATGATTGCGGAACAATTTGTAAATGTCCAGACACTCATTATCATGGGACTCGGTCTTGTTGCATTCGTATTTGATACTATTGCAGGTGTGTTCTTTGCTAAATTCATGAATCTGTTTACAAAGAATAAGATAAATCCTATGGTTGGTGCGGCCGGTATTTCTGCGTTCCCTATGTCATCTCGAGTGATTCAAAAATTAGGTCAGCAAGAAGAACCTCAGAACTTTCTTCTTATGCACGCTGTCGGTGCTAATGTTTCCGGACAGATTGCATCGGTTCTTGCAGGAGGAATGATACTTAACCTCATTCCTCAACTAATAAAGTAATGGGAGGCTATGAAATATGAATTATACAGATTTAATGTCTGCAATTAAACTTATGGGACAGGGAATGCTTGCTATTTTCATTGTTATGGCTGCCATTTCTGTTATTGTTTATTTGTTTACTAAGCTATCAAAATAAATATAGTGATGCATTGTTGCATTGACGAAAAAGCATGTTTTTTTCAATGTTTATTTATAAAACGAAGGGCGTGTCTCAATAAGTGATTTTTCACTAACTTGAGGCAACGCCCTCTTTTTGTGTGCAAAAAATCAGGACTGCCTCACTTTTTTAGTGAGACACGTCCTTTTGGTTTTTCAATTAAAAATAACATCGGTACAATTTTTTGTTTTACTTATTTCGTCAGCACCTTCGGTGTGAAGTCCGATGACTTTTATATCGGAAGAATTTTCAATTTCAATGCCTGTGCCGTTTATGATTTTTATCGAAATGTCTCTCATGACTGCATTTTTAACATTCTTAACAAATATTCCTTCTCCTTTGGTCTTTTTAATATGAAAAGCCATAAAATGAAAAAAATATTGATAAAATGTTGACAAATGATGAAAAAGGTACTATAATAAGTTACAAAGGTTAATACATTACTATGTGAAGTTTGCAGGAAAAGCATTTGCTGCCCAAGGAGTAAAACTCTCAGGCGTCCGTAAGGATAAGGACTGTGAACGGATAGTACTCCGGAGAATCCCGTTTGTGCGGGTGCCGAAGGTGCAAAGAGGCATTGTGCTCTAATCTCTCAGGCAAAAGGACGGAAGTTGATTCATTCAGAAAATGAATAATTTTTGTTTTGTTGTTATTTAAGAGTTGAGCATGAGCTTGACTCTTATTTTTTAACCGTATTTAATTAAAAAGGAGAGAAAAACATGGTAGAAACAATTACAAACGTAAACAATTCAATCAACAGCTTTGTCTGGAATTACGGTCTGTATCTTCTTCTTGCAACAGGTGTGGTTACAACAATTATCACGGGAGTATTTCAGATAACACATATCAGACACTGGTTTGCAGAAACATTGGGAAGTATTTTCAAGAAGGATGTTTCAGGTCACACAGAAGGAAAGTCAATTTCACAGTTCCAGGCACTTTGTACAGCGCTTGCCGCAACAATCGGTGTAGGTAACATAGCTGGTGTTGCCGCAGCTATCGTAGGCGGAGGTCCCGGCGCAGTTTTCTGGATGTGGATTGCAGCATTTTTCGGTATGATGACAAACTATTCGGAAAACGTTCTCGGTATTTACTATAGAAGAAAGAACGCTGAAGGCGAATGGTCAGGCGGTGCGATGTATTATCTTCGTGACGGTCTCGGAAGCAAAAAGGGTTGCAAGCAGATAGGTAAAGTGCTTGCTGTATTGTTCTCAATCTTTGCTATTCTTGCTTCATTCGGTATCGGTGCAATGGGTCAGATTAATAAGATTGTTGTTAACATGGTTGATGCATTCCAGATTCCTTCACTTGCGGCAATTCCGTTTGGTGAGGTTACAATATATCATCTTATAATCGGTATTGTACTGGTTAGCATAGCCGCACTTATTATTCTCGGCGGTCTTAAGAGAATTGCTAACTTTGCAGAAAAGGTAGTTCCGTTCATGGTTGTACTTTTCGTACTTGGTTCTCTTGCAATAATCGGTATAAATTATGCACAGATTGGTACTGCGTTCGGTGCAATATTCAAAATGGCGTTCACTCCTCAGGCTGCATGGGGTGCTGCAGGCGGTGTTGCCGTTAAGCAGATTATCACTCTTGGCTGTAAGAGAGGTGTGTTCTCAAACGAAGCAGGCCTTGGTTCATCTGTTATGGTTCACTCAAATTCAAATGTTGTTGAGCCGGTAAGACAGGGTCTTTGGGGTATATTTGAAGTATTTGCAGATACAATGGTTGTTTGTACAATGACAGCTCTTGTTGTTCTTACATCAGGTGTAATCGACCTTAACACAGGTGCATTGATAACAGGTGCAACTGATGCAAACCTTGTTGCAAAGGCTTTTGCAGGTCTCTTTGGTGTATGGGGTGAAAGATTTATCGCTATCGCAATTTTACTGTTTGCGTTCACCACGGTTCTTGGCTGGGACCACTACGGTACAAAGGCATGGGAATTCCTTTTCGGTACAAAATCAGTAAAGCTTTATAAGGTTATTCACCTTGTAATGATTATGTTCGGTGCGCTTCTTACATCTTCACTTGCATGGGATATTTCAGATACCTTTAACGGTCTTATGATGGTGCCAAACCTTATCGGTGTACTTGCACTTTCGGGAACAGTTGTAGCGATTACTAAAAACTACGTTAACCGCCGCCTGAAGGGTAAGAGTGAAAAGCCGATGATTTCTGCATATGAAGACGTTCAGGCTGAACAAGAAAAATTACTTAAGTAAATACATAAAAATAAAGGAAGCTTTCATCATTTGAAAAGCTTCCTTTATTTTTTTTACTATAAATTATAGCCAGTGTGCACGTAATTCATCGGGAGTGTTTATGCATAGCAATGCGGGTGCTACGTCAAAAACGGTCTTACAGCCGATGTCGCCTTTCTGGTTCATACGGTATGCGGCACGTGCGTATGCAACAATTACCGAAGCCGTAAATTCAGGGTTTGAATCAAGCTTGATGCTGTATTCGATAACGTGATTATTTTCCTTGTCCCAGCCGGTGCTTCCGCTTCTTATAACAAAACCGCCGTGGGGAAGTGTACTGTGTGATTTCTTCATTTCTTCTGCCGAAATAAAGTGTACGATAGTATCATAATCTGCAAAATAATTAGGCATTGTTTTGATTTCGTTTTCAATTCTCGAAAGGTCTGCGCCTTCCTCAGCTACAACAAAACATTCTCTTATATGCTTGTCACGTGTGGTAAGCTCAGGGTTTTTACCTGAACGTGCGCCCTCAAGAGCTGCTTCAACGGGGATTGTGTACTGACGTGCGTCAATAACTCCGTCAATGCGTCTTACTGCGTCCGAATGTCCCTGACTTACGCCCTTGCCCCAGAAGGTATAGTC
>JAXJRQ010000110.1:0-6091 GCA_036310525.1 Clostridia bacterium | reverse complement strand
TTCCTCCTGTGCGAAAACAGGAATGTTCAGTGCTGTTATAAGCATAACAGCGGTTAATAAACAAGATATGATTTTTTTCATTTTGTTTGCGTCCTTTCTTTAATCATGGGCATATACCTTTTCAAATCACCTCTTTAATGTACCGCAAACAAAAAAGCCGCGGCAAATTTGCCACAGCTGAGTATTCCTGTGTGTATCACATTTCGTTTTGGCATGCAAAAAACACATATACGCAAAACAAAACTGCTTTTCCTATGCAAAGCACGTACGGAAAAACATCAATGCAGGTCTTCCGACTCACATTATATAGGGTAAAAACCCCACACTCGTATTTTTGCCTTCTCAGTTTCCCAATGACCGGCTTTCACCGCTAAAATACAAGCTTCAATGCACACGGCGACAGTTATCGTACGGGAATTTCACCCGTTTCCCTTTTCACCGACTGCACCCATACGGTACAATCAACACATCATGTGAATATTTAATTTTTAATTATATTAACACAAAAAAATATCGTTGTCAACACAAAAATTATAGATTTTCCTTTTTCCAGTTCATTATGCGCTCATACGCAACGTCAATTATATTTTGCGGAATTTCGCCGTTTTTGACAGCATTTAAAACCTCATTATAGGCGCTGTCAAATTCAGAAACCATAACAAGGTCATTACCCGCAAGAACCGCTTTTACATACGGTTTTCCGTAGTCTTTCATTGCTCCCATTGACATATCATCGGTCATTATAAGACCGTTAAAATTCAACGTATTTCTCAAAATATCGTGCACTCTGGGAGAAACAGACGCCGGAAGCTCAGTATCCATACAGCCTACGATATTATGCGAAACCAACACCGCATCCGCACCTGCTTCAATACCTGATATAAACGGCAGAAAATCCGAATTTTCAAAATCGGTGTATGCACGATTATCTGTTGCAATGCCCGTGTGGGTATCAACATTGTTTCCGTAGCCCGGGAAATGCTTCAGGCATGACGCCATATCGTTTTCACTCATCGCCTTAACCACCTCGGACACATATCGGGCAGTTATATTTGCATTTTCACCCAAAGCTCTGTCGTAGATAAAATCCGCCTCATTCACCGATACATCCGCCACGGGTGCAAGGTTCATGTTTATACCGAGATTCACAAGGAGCTGTGATTTTTCAGCGGCATTTTCAGCAAGCAAATCCATTCCGCCCTCAAGATAATATTCACGGGGCGACTTATACTTTTCACTGCGGATATTTTTATTGGAGCTTACCCGAACCACCGTACCGCCCTCCTCGTCAACTGCAACTATGAGCGGAATTTTGCTTATTTTCTGATAATTTGCAATTTTGTCCTTGATTTTCTGCTGTGTCAAATCTTTAAAATCGACACCGAACATCACAATGCCGGCAGGATTTTTTGCAAGGATTGATTCCATGGCACTATGCTCACAACGCACAAGAAAAAGCTGTCCGACTTTCTCTTCGAGTGACGGATTTTTCGGTTTATTTATAACCGCACCGCATCCGCACAGCATTGCCAACACAAAAACCACACTTATAATATATAGCTTTCTCATATTGTACCTCTCATAAATTGATTTAATCACATTATATATTACATTTATATAATTGTCAATTTTATACATTACTTCTTCTGTATTCGGTAGGTGATAAAGAGTATATCCTTTTAAACACTCTGTTAAAATATGAAACACTGTTAAAGCCTGATTTGGATGCAATGTCGGTAATCGAATCGTTGCTTTCCAAAAGCATTTGTGCGGCATATCGTGCACGCCGTATATTTACATATTCCTTAAAGCTTTTGCCTGTTTCCTTTTTAAAAATACGACCGAGATATTTTTCATTATAGTGCATGGACGATGCAAGCTGTGAAATATTTATATCATATGCAAGAGTATCCTCTGTATAGCTTTTAATATTTTCAATTAGCGGATTATATACAGTATCAGTGTTGTTTGTATAATTTTTGAGAAGGGTCAGTGTATAACTTTCAAGAATACGTGCTATTTTTTCACACTTTGAATAATCAAAATCCTTTTCGAGTGTGTCATGAAATGCATCAGGATTTTTAAAGCGCTGTATAAACTTCGAACTATCAATATTCCCGATAAAAATAATACAGACAACTACATTATCCATAATAACGGGATGGCAGTATTCATAAATACCGTTTATACAGACTCCGCCAAACGGTTTTTTCTGATTAACCGCTTTTCTTATTGCCACATTCCTGCATCTGAAACACCGCTTAAATCCGCCTATCTGCGTTTTTGCCTCGTTGCAGGCAGGTGAAAAATGAATTGTGCTTTCTGAATTAAGCTTTGTTTTAATGTTTCCGTAATCACGCAAAAATACAATGCTTATATGTAATTTTGTACCATATTCAAGAAAGTTTATAACATCCTGCAAATCACTGTACTCAATCATGGCTCTCACCTTTTAAAAAATAATATAATTTACGCATAAATTATACCATAAAAGTATCTTTTGTTCAATAGATTGGTTCAAAAATACAAGAAATAATTTTTATAATATGGTATTCTGTAAACAGAGGTGATAAATTCATGAAAAAATACGATTTAATAGTAGTAGGCGGCGGAATAAGCGGAGTTGCGGCAGCAGTAAGTGCAGCAAGAGAAGGACTTGGTGTGCTTATGGTTGAAAAATCAGGATGTCTTGGCGGAGCAATGTCATTAAGCCTTGTATTTCCGTTTATGCCCTATGCAACCTTTGCAAGCGGTGAGCTTGTAAATGATGGTATATTTACAGAAATGCGCGAGAGAATGGCGGTATATGGCGACTCATCATACGAGGCATACAAGTTTGTCTTTGATGATATGCTGACAGAAGCAGGTGTCGATATTTTGTTTCACTCCGCTGTATATGAAGCAAAAACAGAAGACAGACTTGTAAAGAGCGTTAAAATTGCCACGAAATCAGGTACAATTGAAGTGCAATCAGACTTTTTCATTGACGCCTCAGGTGACGGAGAGCTTATATTTATGACAGGTTGTGACTATCAGCTTGGCAGAGAAAGTGACGGACTTTCACAGCCAATGACAACCTGTTTCAGACTTTCGGGCGTTGATGTGGAGCTGTTCATTGAGCAAAAGCCTGAACTGCAGAAAAAATACGAGGAATGCAGAGCGCAGAATAGAATTTCAAACCCTCGTGAAAACATTCTTGTATTTTTCGGGCTTGGCGAAGATATTGTTCACTTCAATACAACAAGAGTTATAAAGCATAATCCCGTAGACCCGTTCGAGGTAAGCCGTGCAGAAATTATTGCCCGAAAACAGGTTTTTGAAATGGTGAATTTCCTCAAGGAAAATTCCGAAGCTTTCAAAAATGCAAGCATTGCTTCAATCGCTAATCACATTGGTGTAAGAGAAAGCAGAAAGCTTAAAGGTGTTTACATACTCAAGAGAGAAGATGTGCAGAACCTCGTTGATTTTGAGGACAGTATCGCTATCGGTAATTACGGAATAGATATTCATAACCCGTCAGGTACGGGAACAACGCAATTCCATATGAAGGGCGATGATTATTACCAAATTCCATACCGTTCGCTTCTTCCGAAGGAATATGATAATATGCTTGTTGCAGGCAGATGTCTTTCGGCGACACATGAGGCACACTCTGCGGTAAGAGTTATGCCTATTTGTGCGTGTATGGGCGAAGCGGCAGGTCTTGCCCTTGCAATAGCAAAGCAGTCAGGCGCAAACGCTCATACTGTGGATATTAAAAAATTACAGCAGAAGTTAAAAGAAAATAACGCAAGGTTCTGAATATAAAGGAGAACGCCATGAAAAGTTATGAAAAGCCTGATATTCTTATTGTTATAAATTTAGGCAATGACTGGATGACTTGCGACTCAGTGGTTGAGGCAATTTTAGAACAGCACCAAAAATACGGCTTCACACGTTTTGCTATTGCCTGCCCTGAAATCGGTTGGCGAAGAGCAGGTTACATACCGAAAAAAAATTATCTGGCTATGGCAGAAACATTTGTTGAAATAAAAAAATGTCTTGAACCATATGATGTGGAGTGCGGCTGGTGGGTAGCAACAACAGTAAAATCAGGACATTCGCCTGAATTTACCTCCGTTATAAAGGCAGACGGCGAAGAGCATCCTTTTGCCAACTGCTGTCTTGATGAAAATTTCAGAAAAAGGCTTGCAGAAGACATTGCGGAATTTGCCCGACTGACAGAGCCTGCATTTATCGTTACCGAGGACGATTTTGCCCTTTATGCCGCAAACGGCTGTTACTGTAAGCATCATCTGGATGCTTTTGCAAAAAAGATGGGAAGATATTATTCACGTGAAGAGCTTGTTGATATTTTTGCAAAAGGTGAGCTTAAGGATCTTGACATTATCCGAAGCTGGCGAGAAAATATAAAGGATTCTTTGGTAGGACTTGCAAAGCGCATCAGACAGGAGGTTGATAAAACCAATCCGGAAATACCAATCGGTTATAATCAGCCGGGAGGTATAGACAAAGACGGTGCCGATACAATTTATGAAATGGCAAAAGCTCTTGCAGGAGATAAGCACGTGCCTTTTTCAAGGCTTAGCGGTGCTTCATATAACGGAATAAATTCAAAATTGATTCCTGAAATGCTGTATCATTGTCTGTACATAAAGCAGCATATACCTCAGCCTTTCAGATGCTACCATGAGTCTGACACATTCCCGCACACAAGATATTTTACTTCAGGAAGCCATATGCGGACTGTAATGGGTACTGTATACTCCTATGCGTTTGACGGTTCACTCTTCTATCCTATGCAGATACTTGATAACCCTTGTGAAGAATCAGCTTACAGCAAAATGTTTAACGAAGAACGAACTCGTTTTAACGAGGTAAACCGCATAGCCAAAATGTGTTCATTAAAGGGCGTTGGTATCTGCTATGATCCGTTTTACAACACTACTCATATAGGAATGTCAACAAAAGAGCCTGTGTGGGTTAGGGCAATCAGCCGTTTCGGAATCCCTTATACAACACTGGACAGCAATGTTTCATTCTGGGACGAGAGACAGGTTTTAATTGCAGACCATGCAGAAATTATGGATAAGCTTTCAAAAGGATTATTCCTCGACGGTCATGCCGCAAGAGCACTTTGCAGTAGAGGATACGGAAAGTATATAGGTGTTGATATGGGCGAGGACCTTGCCAAAAATACAGATATAAACATTGACCTTGGCGCAAGAGAAGTTATATGTGATAAATTTTCATATATCTCCAAGGGCAAAAATATGACCAACCCTTATATGCTTGCACCGTCAGGTAACGGACAATTCCTCGAAATGACTGTTACGAATGAAAAATGCGAGGTTATCACCGAGCTTTATACTTTTCAAAAAGAGTTTGTTTCACCGGCCATGACAAGATTTGAAAATGAGCTTGGAGGAAAAGTTGTTGTTATGGGCATAACCCTTGACCACAACAACTCACAATCACTTTTTAACTACCGCAGACTCCATTTACTTCAGCACATGCTTACATGGTGTTGTGATGATTATACACTTATAAAAAATGCACCTGATGTATTTGTAGTAATGAATGAGGCTAATAATGCAAAAGAGTGCGGTTTTTACGGAATGCTCACAATTTCAAACCTCTGTCCGGATACACTTAGCGAAACGGAAATTCAGATGCCTGCCAAGTGGAGAGATAAGGATTTGTATATCCTTGATATAAACGGAGAATGGAAAACCGCTAAAAACGCTAAAAACGATTTAACCGTTACAGTTAAACATCCGCTTAACTATCTTGAACCTATGTATATTATGGTAAAATAAGGAGATTTGCAATTTTGCAAATCTCCTTATTTTACATATGACAATGAACTACAAATGAAAATATAAAATTCAAGAAAATGCAAAAAATCTCTTGACATTAAGCGTAATATATGGTAAGATATTTTGGTACGGAAACGTGGAGCGGTATCGAAGTGGTCATAACGGGACTGACTCGAAATCAGTTGTACGGCAACGTACCGTGGGTTCGAATCCCACCCGCTCCGCCATTTTCCGGGATGTGGCTCAGTTTGGTAGAGCACTACGTTCGGGAC
>JAXJRQ010000109.1:0-11417 GCA_036310525.1 Clostridia bacterium | reverse complement strand
GTGTTGAAGAATACAATAAAGCTGTTGAAATTATTGCAAAAGAGCTTGCAGATATGGCGGGAAATACTTCACTTACCCTTGTAGCAGGACTCGGGAATCGTGAAATCACACCTGATGCACTTGGTTGCGAGGTGGTGTCGGGGTTGCTTGTGACAAATCATATGAAGCAGTACATGGACAAAGCTTTTGCACAGGAACTCAAGGCGGTGTGTGCGGTTGCACCGGGGGTTCTCGGTACGACGGGTATTGAAACGGTGCAGATTATAAAGGGGATAACGGATACAGTAAAGCCTGATTTGGTGATTGCGGTGGATGCACTTGCGGCGGCAGATATAAAACGTGTATGCACAACTATTCAAATTGCCGATACAGGTATACAGCCGGGTGCTGGTGTGGGTAATAACCGCAAAGGACTTAACCACGAAACACTTGGCGTAAAGGTGATTGCAGTGGGAGTACCTACAGTAATTGATGCTGCGGCGATTACCAATGAACAAATTCCCGAAGAGCTTGCACCGCTCATGATTACCACAAAAGATATTGACCTCGTTATAGAAAAGATGGCAAAGGCAGTTGCAAACGGAATTAATAAAGCACTTCAACCGAAATTATCGCTAAAAGATATAGAAGGTTTAATAGGATGATTGACAATTAAGGGTAAAACGTGTAAAATATATATATTAACATGAAAGGAATTGGTATTATAAATGATACAGACCATAAATATAAATTCTAATATAAACCTGCATTATATACCGATGGAAAAGCTTAAAACCACTGCAGTGGGAATATATATCCACCGTCCGCTTTGTGAAGAAGATGCTTCGTATAATGCAGTATTGCCGTTTGTCTTAAAACGAGGCTGTGCGCTGTGCGATGATTCGGAGGCTATTGCAAAATACCTTGAAAATCTTTACGGTGCTTCATTTGGCGCAACAGTAATGAAATACGGCGAAAATCAGCCTATATATTTTGATGCAGAGGTAATAAGCGACAGATATGCACCGCAAAACGAACCTCTTCTTTCGGATTTGCTTGAGCTGTTGTTGTCTGTAATATTTGAGCCTGTAACAGAAAACGGCGTTTTTAAAACAGATATTACCGAAAGAGAAAAAGTCAATGCACTCAATAAAATTGAAGCTGAAAAGAATAATAAGCGTCAGTATGCTTCGGACAGATGTCAGGAGGAAATGTGCAAAGGCGAAACATATGCCGTTTCAAGATTCGGTACACGTGAGGGCGTTGAAAAAATCACTGCAAAAAATCTGTATGAATATTATAAAAATATCATAACATCATCAGTGATTGATATTTATATATGCGGTGATACGGATATTTCTCTTGCAGAGAAAAAAATCAGCGAAAAAATCAGCAGTATGCAGTTTGAAAAAGCACTGTTACCTAAGTCTGAACTTCATATTACCAATGGTGAGGTCAAAAACGTAACAGAAAGAATGGATGTCGTTCAGGGTAAGCTGTCAATGGGCTTTACTACTTCCGTAAAACCGGGTGACGCTGACTTTATGGCTTTGCAGGTGATGAACAGTGTATTCGGTGCAGGCGCACATTCAAAGCTGTTCAATAATGTGCGTGAAAAGCTTAGTCTTGCATATTATGCGTCCTCACAGCTTATACGTTATAAAGGTTTGCTTGTGGTTAATTCGGGCATCGAATTTGAGAACTTTCAAAAGGCATATGATGAAATTCTTATTCAGCTTGAAAGCATCAAAAACGGAGAAATATCTGACCTTGAATTTGATTCAAGTATAAATGCATTGCTTAATGCGTTTGAGTCGCTTAATGACGACCAGCGTGCAATGCAGGGATATTACATGGGTGAAAAGCTTTCGGGACTTGAGGCAGATATAGAAGCAAGAAAAAGAGAGTTAAAAAGCGTCACTAAAGCTGATGTTGCGGCAGTTGCCAAGAAGATAAAGCTTGATACTGTATATTTTCTTGCAGGAAAGGAGGAGAAATAAATGGAACTTACTAAAAAGACTAACAGCATAACGGGCGAAAGCATTTATTTCAAAACTCACTCCTCAGGACTTAAGATTTATATTGTTCCTAAGAAAGACTACAGTAATACCTATGCTATATTCGGTACAAAGTACGGCTCTGTAGACTCGGATTTTGTTGTACCGGGTGAAGATAAAATAACATCGGTGCCTGACGGTATTGCGCATTATCTTGAGCATAAAATGTTCGACCAGCCTGACGGAAGCAACGTATTTGATAAATTTTCAAAATACGGCGGTAATGCAAATGCATTCACAAGCTTTAATATGACCGCATATCTGTTTATGGCAACAAATAATGTCAAGGAAAACCTTGAAGCACTTATGGACTATGTTCAGTCACCGTATTTTACGGAGGAAAGCGTGCAGAAGGAGCAGGGGATAATCGGTCAGGAAATACGCATGTATGATGATAACGGCAACTGGAAGCTGTTCTTTAATCTTATTAACTGTCTGTATAATAATCATCCCGTTAAAAAAGAGATTGCAGGAACTGTGGAAAGCATCAGCCATATAAATGCAGATTATCTGTATAAGTGCTACAATACATTTTACAATCTTTCCAATATGGCGATTGTGATTGTGGGAAATGTTGATGCGGAGGAAATCTGCGAAGTAGTTGAAAAGAATATCAGAAAAAATGAGCCTTTTGAGGAAGAAATCAAGCGCATTTATCCCGAAGAACCACAAAACATATCAAAGCCGTATGCAGAGCAGAAGCTGAGTGTTGCAATGCCGTTGTTCATGGTCGGATTCAAGGATAACGATACAGGCTTTGACGGCGCAGAGCTTTTGAAGAAAAATATTGAGGTTAATATTTTACAGAGAATGATTTTCGGTAAAAGCTCGAAGCTGTACAAGGAGCTTTATGAGTCGGGACTCATAAATTCAAGATTTGCTTATGACTATACAATGCAGCCTGATTATGCCTTTACCAATATTGAAGGTGAATCGGAAAATCCGAAGGCTGTGTATGATGCAATAATTGCAGAGGTTGAGCGCCTTCATAAAGAAGGACTTTGCGAGGATGACTATGACAGAATAAAGAAAGTCATCTGGGGCGATTATATCCGCTCACATAATGACGTTGAGGATTATGCAGGAACATTTTTGCAGTTCTCATTCATGAATATCGACTATTTTGACTACTATGATGTATATAAGACAGTCACATTCGAGGATGTTAAAAAGAGATTTGAAGCTTATTTTGTAAAAGAAAATTCTGCATTGTCGGTAATAAATCCGATAGAATAACATAAAAACTGCCGTGAGGCGGTTTTTATTATGCAACTAACTCTACTAGTCGTAGAGTTAGTTGCATTTTATCTATCAATTATCGGTTGAAAAGGGGAGTTTTGTGTGATACAATATCAATAAAAATGATTGATGGTGATTTTATATGACACAATATGCCCCAAATTTTTCTGCAAATTTAAAAAGTCTGAGAAAAAAGAAAAAAATTACTCAAAAGCAACTTGCTGAAATTCTGGGTTTTTCCGAAAAGACAGTGAGCAAATGGGAATGCAGTGAAAGTGTTCCCGATATAGATGTGTTGTTTGATATTGCTAAGGTTTTTCAGGTAAGTATTGAGGAATTGTTCAGCAGACAAAAGAAGTATTTTCTGGGTATTGACGGCGGCGGTACCAAAACAGAGCTTGCACTTGCTGATATTGATGGTAACATTATTCGTACCTGCACAACGGATGCATGCAATCCTGTTGATATAGGAATTGATGCGGCAAAAAAGATTTTAAAAAACGGAATTTATGAAATATGCAATGATATACCCTTTTCATCTGTATATACCTTTGCCGGAATTGCTGGCGGAACAGTAGCGGATATGCAGGAAAAGCTCAAAGATTTTTTTGATGAATTTGGATTTTGCTCTTTCTTAAACGATTCAGATAACAAAAATATTATTGCGGCCGGACTCGGAAATGATGACGGAATGACTGTTGTAATAGGGACGGGCGTTTGTGTATATACGCAAATTGATAAGAAATGTCACAGAACCGCAGGCTGGGGGTATCTGATAGATAACGGCGGCAGCGGATATAATCTCGGACGTGACGCTCTTAATGCGTATTTTTGTGCATATGACAAAACGGGTAAAGAAACCTTGCTGACCGATGAAATTGATAAAATATACCCCGGCGGTGTTCAAAAAATCATAGGGTATATTTACGAGGGCGGCAAGAAGGTAATAGCTTCATTTGCACTTGCGGTATTTTCAGCACTGGAAAAGGGTGATGAAATTGCAGCTGATATTTTAAAACGTAATACGGAAGAAGCTGCAAGGTATATTACAACTGCTGCAGGTGAATTTATGACAGAAAAAATCACTGTTGTGTTTGCGGGCGGTCTTTCAAGACAAAGCTGTGTTATAGAAAGCATCAGAAGAGCCTTAAATAATGATAAACGATTTAATATAAAAGTATTGGACCGTGACCCTGTATACGGTGCGGTAATGCTGGCACAACAGTTGTCTGACGTAAAGGAGGAAAAATAATGCATAAAACAGAAATGAGAAATCCGAAAACAATGCACATAGACCGTGCGTCAACATCTGAAATACTAAGTATTATTCAGGAGGAAAATTATAATGCTGTAAAAGCTATTGAGGCGGCGATGCCGGCAATAGAAAAGGCATGCGATATGATAGCTTCGAGAATGGAAAAGGGCGGCAGACTGATTTATATCGGTGCAGGCACATCGGGAAGACTCGGAGTTATGGATGCGGCGGAATGTCCGCCGACATACGGAGTTTGTGCGGAGCTTGTAAGCGGAATAATCGCCGGCGGTTATGAGCGTATGGTAAGTGCAGGTGAAAGCGCTGAGGATAATGGAGAAATGGGGGCTAAGGATTTAGCAGAAAAAAATCTGACACCTCATGATACTGTTCTGGGTATTTCCGTGGCAGGGAATGCTTCATACGTTGCGGATGCGCTGTTATATGCAAAATCTGTCGGTTGCCTTACTGTAGGACTTACATGCAATTACGGGAGCCGTCTGGACAAAGAAACAGACATTTCAATTGTTACCGATACGGGTGCAGAGGTTGTGACCGGCTCAACACGTATGAAGGCCGGCTCTGCGCATAAGATGGTGCTTAACATGATTTCGACTGCTGTAATGATAAAAGCGGGTCATGTGTACGAAAATATGATGATTAATTTAAAACCAATGAACATCAAACTCAAAAAACGTATGGTTTCTATTGTGAGTGAGATTTTGAAGTGCGATGAAGCTAATGCAGAGGAGTTTCTGAATAAATATGACTGGTCAATACGTAAAATTGTTGACAATGAGCCAATAGAGAGCTAATAAAAATGGATTCGCAGATTTTTGCGAATCCATTTTTATTTATCTTTGTCTGTCCTTTAATGCTCGGTCCATACGGCGTGCGGCATCACGCTTTGCGATGTCCTCACGCTTATCGTAGAGCTTTTTACCCTTTGCAAGTGCAAGCGACATTTTTACAAGTGAGCCTTTAAGGTATACCGACAAGGGAATAAGCGAATATCCCTGCTGTTGAGTAAGACCTATAAGCTTTCTGATTTCACGCTTGTGGAGAAGTAGCTTTTTTTCACGCATCGGGTCACGGTTAAAAATATTTCCCTGCTCAAACGGACTGATATTCATGCTTTTAACAATAACCTCGCCGTTATCAACGGAAGCGTATGCTTCGTTGATGTTCACTTTTCCCTGACGTATTGATTTAACCTCTGTTCCGAACAGCTCTATTCCGCACTCATAAGTGTCTTCGATAAAATATTCGTGTCTGGCTTTTTTGTTTTGTGTAATGATTTTTATACTGTCCTTTTTTTCTGCCATAACAGCTTCACCGCCTTTTTATGTGATTATTTCTTTCTCTTTTTATATTTTAAATACCGTTCTTTGCCTTCCTCATAAAGCTTTCTTTCAAAAAAGTTTTCAGGCTCTTTCATAGGCGGAACAAGACATGGAACGGAGTTTTTGTCAAGTGCTACCATTGTGAAAAATGCCGTGAGTGCAATTTTTCGTGTTCCTTGCTGCGGATTTTCTGCCTCAACCGTAACAAAGGTCTCCATGGAGGATTTACCTGCATAGACTACATTTGCACGGCATGTCACAAGCTCGCCTATATGCACGGGAAGCTTGAAGCACAGCTCGTCAACTCTTGCGGTAACAACATTTGTTCCTGCATATTTCATTGCGGCAACTCCTGCCGCAGAATCCATCATTTTCATCATTTCACCACCGTGAATGTTCCCTGAAGAATTCGCCTGATGGGGAAGACATATCTGTGCCAGTGTGGTTTTTGAGTCGTTAAATGTTTTAAATTGCATACAAATCACTGCCTTTCATTGTATAGTATACCACAAAATGCAGATTTGGCAAATATTTTTTTAAAATTATCTTGCATTATTGGCAAAAATGTATTAGAATATAAGTATATATAAGTTATGGGAGGAAAAGTTTTAATGAGTGAATTGCGATTTGATTATTCCAATGCTCTGCCTTTTGTAGGTCAGCATGAAATTGACGCATTGGAGGACTATGTAAAAGTTGCTCATGATACTGTTCATAATAAAACGGGGGCAGGTAGTGATTTTCTTGGTTGGGTGAATTTACCCACTGATTATGATAAGGAGGAATTCGCAAGAATTAAAAAGGCTGCAGATAAAATACGCAGTGACTCGGATATTCTTGTTGTTATAGGTATAGGCGGTTCATATCTGGGCGCAAGAGCGGCAGTTGAAATGTTGTCACATACATTCAGCTCTGCACTTTGCAAGGAAAAGAGAAATGCTCCGCTTGTGGTTTTTGCAGGTAACAGCATCAGCTCAACATATCTTGCAGATTTGCTTGAGCTTTGCGATGGTAAGGATATATCAGTAAACGTTATTTCAAAATCAGGTACAACAACCGAACCGGCTATTGCTTTTAGAATATTTAAAGAACTTCTGGAAGAAAAGTACGGTAAGGAAGGCGCAAAAGGCAGAATTTATGCCACAACCGATAAGGCAAAGGGCGCATTAAAGACTCTGTCGGATGCAGAAGGCTATGAAACATTTGTAGTTCCTGATGATGTCGGCGGACGTTTCAGCGTGCTTACAGCAGTTGGTCTTTTACCGATTGCGGCAGCAGGTATTGATATAGACGCTATGATGCAGGGTGCAAAGGATGCACAGGAAAAGTATGCAAATCCTAACCTTAGCGAAAACGAGTGTTATCAGTATGCGGCAGTAAGAAACGCTATTGCAAGAAAAGGCAAGACCGTGGAAATGATGATAAACTTTGAACCGGCTCTTCATTATTTCGCTGAATGGTGGAAACAGCTCTACGGCGAAAGTGAAGGTAAGGACAATAAGGGTATTTTCCCGGCGGCAGCTGATTTTTCGAGTGACCTTCATTCGATGGGTCAGTATATACAGGAAGGTCAGAGACTTATGTTTGAGACCGCTATTCTTGTTGACGAACCACGTAAAGATGTTGTTATAAAGTCTACAGAGGATAATCTTGACGGACTTAACTTCCTTGCAGGCAAGAGTGTTGACTATGTAAACGCAAAAGCAGCACAGGGAACAGCACTTGCTCATGTTGACGGCGGCGTACCGAACCTTGTTGTTCGTGTACCGAAGCTTGACGCATATAATTTTGGCTATATGGTATACTTCTTTGAAAAGGCATGCGGAATTTCAGGCTATATGCTTGGTGTAAATCCGTTTGACCAGCCCGGTGTTGAAGCATACAAGAAAAATATGTTTGCACTTTTGGGTAAACCCGGCTACGAGGATGAAAAAGCTAAAATCGAGGCAAGACTTGCAAAATAAAGCAGTATAACTGCATAAAAACGAACAGAACGGACAACCGCACTATTGCGGATTGTCCGCTGAAAATATATTTAAAGGAGGAAGATTAACATGGTTGAACTTCTTATTGGCAAAAAAGGAACAGGTAAGACAAAGGCGCTTATCGAAAACGTAAACAACGCTTTATCCGTTGCAAAGGGTAATGTAGTGTTTATCAGTAATGATACATCATCAAATATGTATGATATTAAGTCAAAGGTAAGAATGGCAGATACATCTGAATTTGATATTGATACATACAGTGAATTTTTAGGATTTATATGCGGAATTATCAGTCGTGACTTTGATATTACAAATATCTATATTGACGGTATTTTCAAGATTGTAGCTTCAGACAACCTTGACGGTTTTGAAGAATTCCTAAACAAGCTTCAGGAAATAGGCAAGAAATTCAATATTTCGTTCGTTATTTCTGTAAGCATTGATGCAGAAACAGCTCCGGATTATATCAAAAAATTAGCATAATCCGAGGACATTTTTTGGAGGTTTAATATACATGCAGTATCATAGTACAAGGGATAAAAGCATATCGGTTAGCTCGGCAGAGGCTATAAAAAAAGGTCTCAGCGAGGAAGGCGGACTCTTTGTTCCGGACAGCTTCCCTTCGGTAACTTTAGATGAAATTCAGTCACTTGCGGATAAATCATATACAGAACGTGCAAAATTTGTGTTAGGCAAATACCTTACTGATTTTACCGCAGAAGAATTGGACAAGTGTGTGTGCAGTGCATACACAAAGGAAAAGTTTGGCACAGATGCCATTGCTCCTGTTTACAAGCTTAATAATTCAGCATATTTTCTTGAATTATGGCATGGTCCCACTTGCGCATTCAAGGATATGGCGCTTCAGATTCTGCCGCATTTCATGACAGTTTCAATGAAGAAAACAAACGAGGAAAAGGAAATCGTTATTCTTGTTGCAACTTCGGGTGATACGGGTAAAGCAGCTCTCGAAGGCTTTAAGGACGTTAACGGTACAAGAATTATAGTATTCTATCCTGATAACGGTGTAAGTGAAATTCAGAAATTGCAGATGATTACGCAGGAGGGAAACAATGTTTCCGTTGCGGCTGTAAAGGGTAATTTTGACGATGCACAAAGCGGAGTCAAGAAGATTTTTACGGATAGTGATTATGCGGCTCTTCTTGACAAAAATCAGTTCAAATTATCCAGTGCAAACTCAATTAACTGGGGTAGACTTGTTCCGCAGATTGTATATTATTTCTCGGCATATGCAGATATGCTTGCAAACGGTGAAATTACACTTGGTGACAAAATTAATATTGTTGTTCCTACCGGTAATTTCGGTAACATTCTTGCTGCATATTATGCAAGCAGAATGGGACTTCCTGTTAACAAGTTCATATGTGCTTCAAACGAAAACAATGTTCTTACGGACTTCATAAGAACGGGAACATATAACAAGGTAAGAGATTTCCATACGACAATTTCACCGTCAATGGATATTCTGATTTCATCAAATCTTGAAAGATTCTTGTATGAGCTTACCGACAGAAATGATAAGCAGATTTCAGAATGGATGGCGGCACTTAACGGCGAAGGTGTGTATGAGGTTACAGCCGATGTCAAAGAAAAGCTTCAGAGTTTGTTCTGGGCAGGATGCTCAAACGATGCCGAAACCATGGTTTCGATTAAGAAGTGTGCCGATGAGTATGATTACGTGATGGATACTCATACAGCTGTTGCAAAATCTGTTTACGACAAATATGTTGCCGAAACAGACGATAATACAAAGACAATTATCGCTTCAACTGCAAGTCCGTTCAAATTCAATCAGAGCGTGTTGATTGCTCTTGAGGATTACAACTTTGTTGCAGGTAAGGATGAATTTACACTTCTCGAAGAGCTTTCGGACAAGAGCGGTCTTGAAATTCCGAAGTCGTTGTATGAATTGAAGGATAAATCACCTATATTCAGTCTGGTATGTGAAAAAGACCAGATGCAGCAGGTAGTAAGTGATTTTCTTAACGGTTGAGTATAATTTGGTACGGAGAAGCTGTGTGTACGGTTTCTCCGTTCTTTTTTGATAACAGGGAGGAGATTGTGATGAATAAAACAGCAGATGTAAAAGCAAAACTGATGAGCGGTCAGTTTGATGAACAGCTGGCATACTTATATGCTTGTGATAAATCAGAAACAAAAAAATATGCCGACAGATACATAGAAGTAATTGACGGTCTTGAAGAAATATTTGGTGCGGCGGATGAGGTTTCGCTGTTCAGTGCTCCGGGCAGAACGGAAATCGGCGGAAATCATACCGACCATCAGCATGGATGCATTCTTGCGGGAAGCGTTAATCTTGATGTAATTGCGGCTGTAAAGCTTAACGGCACTAATCAGGTAAGAATTAAGTCGCAGGGATATGACATGGACGTTGTTGATCTTGATGACCTTGAAATTAACGAAGCACAGTATGGCAAGGCTATTTCGCTTATACGTGGGATTTTGAAGAAATTCAAAGAGCTTGGTTATGAGCTTGGCGGTTTTGATGCGTATACCATTTCAAATGTATTAAAGGGTTCAGGACTTTCGTCTTCGGCGGCATTTGAGGTGCTTGTGGCAAATATCGTAAACGGTCTTTTTGCAAAAGGCGAAGTCAGTCCGGTTGAAATTGCAAAAATCGGTCAGTATGCGGAAAATGTTTATTTTGGAAAACCGAGCGGACTGCTTGACCAGATGGCTTCTTCCGTTGGTGCAGTGGTTGCGGTTGACTTTAAGGATAATTCAAATCCGGTTGTAAAAAAGGTTGAGCTTGACCTTAATAAATACGGTTATGCACTTTGCGTAGTTGACAGCGGTGCTGACCATGCAGACCTTACAGATGAATATGCAGCAATTACAGTTGATATGCGTGAGGTTGCAAACTTCTTCGGTAAGGATTACCTTCGTGAGGTTGATGAAGCGGACTTTATGGCAAACATAAAAGCAATCCGTGAAAAAATAAACAATGACAGAGCAGTTTTAAGAGCTTTCCATTTCTTCCATGATAACCGCAAGGCTCAGGATGAAGTAGTTGCTATTGAAAACGGTGATTTTGACGAATTTTTACGTCTGAATAAAGCTTCGGGTCATTCATCATTCATGTATCTGCAGAACGTTTTTGCAGCAAGTATGCCAAAGGCTCAGGCTGTAAGTCTTACTCTTGCATTGTGCGACGAATACCTTGCAGGCAGAGGCTCATACAGAGTTCACGGCGGTGGCTTTGCCGGAACAGTGCAGGCATTTGTTCCGCTTGACATACTTGATGAATTCAAATCAAAAATGGAAGCAGTGCTTGGTGAAGGCAAGTGCTATGTGCTTTCAATAAGACCTACAGGCGGTTATGAACTGAAATAACAAAAAGGGGATGTATAAAAATGCACCGACCGTTCAATGGCTTAAAATCTATATTTGTAATGAGTTGAATATATTTAAAACTTGCAAATTAATGAAGGAATTCGCAAAATTGCGAATTCCTTTGTGTTTATAAGCCATTGAACTACGAACAAAACTCACCACTCGGCGTACCCTCGTACGCCGTCGG
>JAXJRQ010000108.1:0-3237 GCA_036310525.1 Clostridia bacterium | reverse complement strand
TATATAATTAGCGATAATGCTGATTTTACAATCCCCCAGTCGCCTACGGCGCCAGCCCCCTTTACACAAAGGGGCCTTTCGCTCGATTGTTTGCACTTGTAAAGATCATTCCGATAAATTATAATTTATAAATTAAATCCTTAAGTGAATACAAAAAAGACAAGCTTCATTTTGAAGCTTGTCTTTTTATGGAGCTAACGAGCGGAGTCGAACCGCCGACCTCTTCATTACCAATGAAGTGCTCTGCCTACTGAGCTACGTCAGCATCTGAAATATATCAGACACAATAGTTATATTAACACATAATCGTAATTTTGTCAATACTGAGAATATGATTTTGTCTGAATAAATTTATCTGCAATAATAAGAAAAAAATATGGGCAGGAAAAATCCTGCCCATATAATTTTTACTGAACCACGTTTGCCGAGATTTTTGCATATTTAACGCCGTAATATGCCGGAATAACGTTGGGGTTATTTGAGTTTGCGCTCAATGAAACATACGGAGACATAACACGTACGTCAACATAGTCGCCTGTAAGTGTTACTGTTGGTTCATCACTTGCGTGAAGGAACTTTTCGCCTGTTTCTTCGTCAACAAATTCAGTGGGATTTGCACCGCCGAGGATGATTATAGCACCCTGAACCTTACAATCCTTTATAGTACAGCCTGTTTTATCCACGCCGTAGCTTACGATAACGTTTTTCGATGATTCAAGACCCGAAATTGTAACGCCGCCTGAACGTACCATTGTCAGACCGTCGGGAAGACCTTCATATTCACCCGGATCGTCAATGTATGTTGTTACAAGCTCGTCCATAACGAGTGCAAATTCACCTCTTGTTATGTAGTCAAGGGGTTTGAGCATACCGTTGATTCCGCTAAAACCGCCGTTGTCAACAACGCTCTTAACGTAAATTTCTGCCCAGTCTGCAACCTGATCCTTGTCGCTGAACGCATCAAGTGCTGTATCGCTTACAGGCTGAAGTGTGTTTGTTGTTCTCACCCTCGGCTCAAGATAGAATGCTCTTGCAAGAACTGTGTATGTTTCCTGGAATGTGATGTTGTTTTCAGGGTTGAAGTTTCCGTTTTCGTCGCCCTTGAAAATACCCATTGCAACTGCTTTTTTCACTTCTTTGAGGTACCATGCATTATCCGCAACATCGGGGAACGAAGTGTCTGATTCCTCAACAGCACCGAATGCTCTTGTAATAATTGCTGCCATCTGTGCTCTTGTGATAAGGTCATCAGGTCTTATGGTGTTATCATCGTAGCCTGTAATAAGACCGTTTTCCACCGCATTATTAAGTGCGTTTCCTATTTCGCCGTCGGGCATATCAGTAAATGCCGCAAAAGCCGCCGAATTGGCTGTTAAAACAACAGCCGCAGTAATAACTGCAAGTTTCTTTAAAAATTTCATAATAGTTTTCCGTTGCCTTTCTGCCCGCAATATTAAAGTACATTACCTGCCGCGGGCGGACAGGATAAAATCAATATTAATAACTACATTATATATAAATTTTTGTCACTTGTCTATAAAAAAATGAAAAAAGTTTAAAAATTTTAAAATATCGGTTGAAAAAAAATCAATTATAATATATAATAATATGGAATAACTATTTATAACTGTAAAACAGACGGGAGGAAGCCATGATTTATAAAATAGCGGAAGTTAACGTGGATATGAATACAAGATACCCCCGTTTGCTTAAACAAAGTGAAGCATATATTTCGGACAGTACCGAAGCTCAGATGAAAATTCATTTAAGTGATGAATTTCTCGAAAAATGCCGGAAGGAAAATCCGCATCTTACGCTTGACGACTGTGAATATATATGGATGGGCAGTGAATTTTACAATAATCTGCCGGTATTCGGAGGCTTCATGCTTCATGCTTCGGCGGTTGTTCATAATCAGAAAGCGTATCTGTTTTCCGCACCGTCGGGTACAGGTAAATCAACGCATACGCAGTTATGGCTGAAGCATTTTGACGATGCATACATTTTAAATGATGATAAACCGGCAATCAGACTGACGCCGGAGGGATTTGTCGTATACGGAACGCCGTTTTCGGGAAAAACCGACTGGAATGTGAACAAGGCAGTACCGTTGGGCGGAATTTGCGCAATTGAAAGAAGCGAAACCAACTACATTGAAAAAATGCCCGAGGATGAGGCATTGTTCAGAATACTTAATCAGACGCTTCGTCCGTACGATGAAAATAAAATGGAAATTTTACTCAAAATTCTTGATAAACTTATAAATAATACGCCCGTGTATAAGCTTCATTGCAATATGGACCCCGAAGCAGTGGACGTTGCGTATAAGGGAATGGAAGGAGAAATAAAATGAAGACAAAAGCGGGATTTATGCTCAGAAGCGTAGGCGGACGCCATGTCGTGGTTGCTGTCGGAAAGGCTTCCGAGGAATTTAACGGTCTTATAACTCTCAATGATTCGGGTGCATTTTTGTGGGAAGAGCTTTCAAAGGGGATTTCATATGATGATTTATTAAAGAGAATGCTCGAAGAATATGATGTTGCCGAAATGACAGCAAAAGCAGGTCTTGACAGATTTCTTGAAACGGCACGGGGTGCAGGGCTGATAGATGATTGATACACGTATCGGAGAATATCTTGAAGAAAACGGCGAGGTGATTATCACTCCCGTGGGAATAAGCATGTGGCCGATGCTTCGGAGCAGACGTGATACAGTGCTGCTTACAAAGCCACAGGGCAGGCTTAATAAATATGATTTGCCCGTTTACAGACGTGACAGCGGTGAGTTGGTTATGCACAGAGTTATGGAGGTTCATGCCGATTCATATACCATGTGCGGCGACCATCAGACCGTGCTTGAGGAAGGCATCGGTGATGACCGTATTATTGCTGTGGTAAAAGGCTTTTACCGTGATGAAAAATATATTCCGGCAGATAATAAGAACTATCTTCGCTATTGCAGATTCTGGTGCAGGTCTTTAAACCGCCGCAGAAGAATTCTTATTCTTGTGTCATATTGGGGTGTTTTAAAGTCAAAGGTACGTAAGCTTGTAAATAAAAATTAAAGATAAAGGCTGTTTTAATAAACAGCCTTTATCTTTCAGAATTAAGGTAAAATGAAAATAATTAGAATTTTGCCGTTTATTATAACGGCGGCTGTAATGTCGGTCATATTTATATTTTCATCGCAGAGTAAGGCAGTTTCGGCGGATTTATCCGAGGGTTTGACCGTTAAAAT
>JAXJRQ010000107.1:0-11196 GCA_036310525.1 Clostridia bacterium | reverse complement strand
GAATCAAGAAAGTTCAGAGGCTTCCTCTTCAAGAACATGACAGATGCATTTAATGCCGGAAGAGAGCTTTTACAGAAGTTTAAGCCTTCGGTTATGAGATTATATGATGAAGCAGAAACAGCTTCGCTTATTAAGAAAATTGTCGGCGTTTCAAAGCCGGGTGCATTTATGAACATCGCTATTGAAGGCGTTTCAGAAATTGTTGAAGTTGAAGAAAAGATTTTGCTTTCTATCTTCAATAAGTACGGTGCTGAGGACTTAGGTTCAGAATACGGCGAAAAGTGGTGGAAGGAAAAGATTACATTCTTCTATCCGGGTCATATGATGGATTTACCGCAGATGTTCGGTACAATGGATACAATTGCTCCTTATGACAAGATTGAAAACATTTACTGGGAAATGAAGAAAGCTATCGAATCAAACTTCCCGATGGCAAGATTTATTGCACATTTCTCACACTGGTATGAATGGGGTTGTATGATTTACGACCGTTTCATTGTTGATGATGTTCCACAGGATCCGCATGAGGCATTAAGACTTCATAACGAAATTTGGAACTGCGGTGTAAGAACAGCTCTTGCAAACGGCGGTGTTGTTAACGACCACCATGGTGTAGGTATTAAGCTCGGAAGACTTATGAAAGAGCAGTACGGACCTGCAATGAAAGTATTTGAAGGCTTGAAAAAGGATCTTGACCCGAACGGTATTTTGAATCCGTACAAGCTGGGACTATAAGGAGGAATTGTGATGAATTTTTCAACAAAGAGTAGAGAACATATGGACTCCTGTCGTTTTTGCTGGATGTGCAGACATATTTGTCCCATCGGAAATGCAACAGGTCAGGAGAGAAATACAGCACGTGCAAGAGGTATGATTTTGGCACTTGTAGCACGTGAAGGTGTAGAATATTCAGAGGATATTGTAAATAATGTTTATGAGTGTGCTTTATGCGGTGCTTGTGTTAAAGAATGTGTAACAGGCTGGGATCCTGTAATGTTCACAAAAGAAGCAAGACTTGCAGCTGCACTTGAAGGTAAGCTTCCTGCATACATAGAAAAGATGCTTGATAATTATGAAAGCAAGGGTAATGTGTACGGACTTGACAAAGATGCTGAGCTTGAAAAAGCAATCAGCGGACTTGGTAAGTCAGATACATTGTTGTTGCTCGGACGTGATGCGGCATATGTAACACCTAAAAATGCAATTGAAGCAATTGAGCTTCTTAAAAAAGTAGGTGTTGACTTCACTGTACTAAGTGATGAACCTGATAGCGGTTATGATATGGAATTCCTTATCGGTGCTGCTGATGAAACAAAGAAAATCACAGAAGCAACAGCAAAAACACTTTCAGAATATAAGAAGGTTGTTTGCTACGACCCTGCTGATGCGGCAATGCTTATGCGTGAGTATAAGGAATGGGGAGTAGACGTTAAGGCTAAAGTAGTTACATTTACTGCATTTTTAGCTGACCTTATTGTAAACGGCACAATCAAAGTTAAGAACAGTGGCAAAGCATATACATTCCAGGATCCTGCATCACTTGCAAGAGATCTTGAAGAAACAGTACCTGCAAGAGAAATTCTTTCAGCTTGCGGAACTGTAAATGAAATGCTCTTAAACGGTAAGGATACTATGCTTGCAGGTAATCTTATCATGAATGAGTACATGAGTGATGTAATGAAGGAAGTTGCTAATAACAGATGGAGAGATGCTCTTAATATGAATGCTCAGATTGTTGTTACTGCATCACCTGCAGAATATGCAATTATGTCATCTGTTAAGCCTGAAAATGCAGAAATAATGACTATTGAGGAGGTTATTTCACAATGCTTGTAAGTTTTAAGGAAATACTTGATATTGCAGTAGAGGGCAAATTTGCCCTTCCTGCATTCAATGTTTATAATATGGAAACCGTTATGGGTATTATAGAAGCGGCTGAAGAAGCAAAAGCTCCTGTAATTATCCAGAGCTACAGCAGACTTTTTACAAATGGTGAGGGTTATTATGTTTCACCGATAGTTCTTGCGGCGGCTGAAAAGGCAAGTGTGCCCATCTGTTTCCACCTTGACCACGGTGCCGGAATTGAAGAGGTTACAAAAGCTCTTCGTTACGGTGCAACAGGTATCATGATTGACAAATCAGCACTTGATTTTGAAGAAAATGTTGCAGAAACCAAGAAGATTGTTGATATGTGTGCAGCTATTGGTGTTCAGGTTGAAGGTGAACTTGGTCACGTTGGTTCAGTAAATGATGATTCTATGTCAGATTTTACTGATGTTGATGAAGCAAAGAAATTCATTGACGAAACAGGCGTTGCAGCTTTGGCAATTCTTGTTGGTACAGCTCACGGCAGATACAAGAAAGCACCTGTTCTTGATATTCAGAGGATTAAGGATATTTCAGAAGCAACCGGCACTCCGCTTGTACTCCATGGTGGAAGCGGTGTTCCTGATGATCAGCTTATTGCTGCAATTGATGCAGGTATAAGAAAGATTAACTTTGGTACTGACGTATGCTATTCATTCCTTGATAAAGTATTTGAAACATCAAGAGACCTTATCGCAATTGACTTGTTCATGAAAGATGCAATCAAAAATGTAAAGGAATTTGCGCTCAGTAAAATCAAACTTTTAGGAGCTGAAAATAAGGCATGAGCAGTATAGTAGGAATCGGAGCAAATGTATATGATACACTGATTACTTTGCCGACCTATCCCGATGAGGATACAAAGATGCGTGCAGAAAGTGTGGTTGTAAGCGGAGGCGGTCCGTGTGCAACAGGACTTGTTGCGGCTTCAAAATTAGGCGGAGACAGTGCATATATCGGCTGTCTGACAGATGATAATGTCGGAAGCTTTCTCATTGAAGATTTTAAGAGATACGGGGTTTCTACTGACTATATAGACGTAAAAGGCGGTTATACCGCTTTTTCGTCGTATATATGGCTAAGCAGTGATACCACCTCACGTACCTGCGTTTTTGATAAAGGAACATTACCGCCATTAAAGCTTAATGATAAGCAGATTGAAGCAATAAAAAATGCTGAGCTTTTAATGGTTGACGGAAATGAGCTTGATGCGGCTGTTGAAGGTGCAAAAATTGCGCGTGAAAACGGCACAAAGGTACTGTATGATGCAGGCGGCTTGTATGACGGCATTGAAAGACTTTTACCGTATGTGGATGTTTTAATTCCTTCCGAGGAATTTTCGCTTGGTCATACCGGTGCAAAAACAACCGAAGAAGCTGCAAGAATACTTTTTGAAAAGTATTCACCTGAAATCGTTGTTATAACTCAGGGAAAAAAAGGCGGAATTATGTATGACGGTGAAAAAATCACCGAATATCCTGCGTTTTTGGTAGAAGCTGTTGATTCTAACGGCTCAGGCGATGTATTTCACGGTGCATTTGCGTTTGCAATAACTCATAATATGGAGTATAATAAAGCGTGTATATTCTCAAGTGCTGTATCGGCACTGAAATGTACAAAGCTGGGCGCCAGAAAAGGTGTTCCGCAGTATGATGAAACAATTAAATTTTTAAAGGAGCGTGGAGCAGATGAATTTTAAGAAAACATGGAACAGAGCTTACGGTAAATCAGAAATTATCACAAAAGCAAACAGCTCATGTAAAAAAGTTGAAATGGATATGGTACGTCTTGCTGATGGCGATACAAAAAGCTACCGTGAAACAGACAAAGAATATGCTTTGGTTATTCTTGGCGGTAAGTGTACTGTAAAAGGCGAGAACTTTGAATTTAAAGATGCAGGCAAGAGAGCAGATGTATTTGACGGTGCTGCAACATGTATATATGTGCCTGCAAATACTCCGTTTTCAATAACGGGCGTTGGTGAGGTTTCAATTGCTGTATGTAAATCACCCTCAACAAAGGCATATAAGCCGGCTATTGTTAATCCCGAAGATGTAGTTATAAAGAATCTTGGTAAGCCGGGTTGGGAAAGAGAAGCTCATTTCATTCTTGATGAAAGAGTAGATTCCAACATGCTCTACATAGGCGAAGCTTTTGTTAAGGGCGGACAGTGGGCAAGCTATCCTCCGCATAAGCATGATGATGATAATATGCCTACAGAAGCTGAAACAGAAGAAATTTACTATTATGAATTCAAAAAGCCACAGGGCTTTGGTATTCAGAAGGTGTACACAATGGAAGGAGATATTGACGAAACATATACAGTTAAGTCAGGTGATTTTGTTGAAATTCCCAGAGGTTATCATCCGTTCCATTCAGCACCCGGTTATGACAGCTATTATCTGTGGATAATGGCAGGCGAGGACAGAGGCTTCTACATGACAACAGAGGAGGAGCACAAATGGCTCAACAAATAACTATTGCCAATGACAAGGTTCGTGCGGTGATTTCAACAATCGGTGCGGAACTAAAAAGTCTTACAAAAGATAACAAGGAAATCCTTTGGGAAGGAAACCCCGATGTTTGGGCAGGGCAGGCGCCTGTTTTGTTTCCCATGTGCGGAGGTCTCAAGGATGATAAGTATGTTTTTGAGGGCAAAGAATACACCATGCTCAAGCATGGCTTTGGCAGAATGAGCGAATTTGAAGTTGAATACAGTGATGATACAAGTGCTGTGTTTTTACTTTGTGCGAATGATGAAACAAAGAAACAGTATCCGTTTGATTTTGAATTCAGAATCAGATATACGTTGTGCGATAATACACTGAAAGTTGATTATGACGTGACCAATACAGGTGATGGCGTAATGTATTACAGCGTAGGTGCGCATGAGGGATATGCATGTCCTGAAGGTATCGAAGAATACAGTATAGTATTTGAATGTGAAGAGGATTTAAAATCAAATATACTGATTGGAAATCTACTTGATTACAATCAGCTGGATGTAATGTCTGCCACAAAAGAATTACCGCTTAAAAACGAATATTTTGCGGTTGATGCACTTGTATTCACAAATATAAAATCAAGAAAAGTATGGCTTAAAAACAATAAATGCGGAAAGGTTGTTGAAGTGGCATTTGACAATCATGATTATCTGCTGTTGTGGACTATGCCCGGAGGTTTTAAATACATTTGTATAGAACCGTGGACAGGTTTACCTGATTTTGTAGACAGTGAATACGATTTTACCTCAAAGAAAGGCATCACAAAACTTGATGCATCACAAAATAAAGTATATTCACATACAATAACATTAATGTAAGCAGAAATTTGCCCATTTATGGGCAAATTTCTGTATATAGGAAAATATTTTAGGGGTGATATAATGTTTGAAAATTTAAAAAAGCTAAATCCTGAAATTCCGTTCTACAGAATTACAGATAATGAATTTAAAAAATACGGCAGAGTTCTTGATATAGATACATCGGAAATAGTTGCTGAGTGTGAAAAAATCGAAAATCCGCAAAGTGGTTCTCAGTATATGCTTTCAGTAGATAGCCTTGAAAATCTGAATTCATCGGGGGCAATAAAAGAGCTTATTGCCGGCGGATGCAGTGCACAGATTGGCTTGTGCTGGGGATATAGCAGTATGATGAATGCAATGGAGTTTCACAGATGCAGTGAAATGAATATTGCGGCAACAGATTTGGTGTTACTGCTTGGTCTTGAATATGAAATGGATGGTAATGAATATTCATCGGATAAAATAAAAGCATTTTATCTTGAAAAGGGCGATGCGGTTGAGGTGTATGGAACAACACTGCATTTTTGCCCGTGTCAGGTGTCGGATGAAGGCTTTAAATGCGTTGTAGGACTGACGGAAGGTACAAATGACTTACTTGATAAAAAGGTAAATGACGATAAGCTTTTATTCAAAAAGAACAAGTGGATTCTTTGCCATGATAAGAATGATGCACTTATAGAAAAAGGTGTTTATCCGGGAATTCACGGCATAAACTATGAAGTAAAATATTGATTTGTAAGGAAAGATAAGCTATGAAATACTTACTCGGAATTGATTTTGGCGGAGGTGCGTCAAAGGCAACGCTTATGTCGGAGATGGGAAAGGTAGTTGCAACGAATACAGTTGAGTACCCTACATATTATCCAAAATCAGGATATACTGAACAAAATCCTCAGGACTGGTATAATGCTGCAAAAGAAAGTATTGCAAAGGTAATAGAAAAAGGGCAAATAGATGCTTCTGATATACTTGCAGTAGCTTTTGATGCGGCAACTCATACTGCGGTGCTTTGTGATGATGATTTTAATGTTTTGTGTCCGTCGGTGTACTGGACAGATACACGAAGCTTCGATGAAGTTAAAATTTTAAAAGAACAGTATGCAGATATAATAAGCGAACAGGTTCTTCATGCTCCTGATACCATCTGGACACTTCCGCAACTGATGTGGATAAAGAAAAATGAACCTGAAATATGGGCAAAAACAAAGAAAATATTCTTTGCTAAGGATTATGTACGACATTGTCTGACAGGTGATTATGTTACCGACTACATAGAAGCTGAAGGCAGTATGATGTTTGATTATAATACATTAAGCTGGTCAAAGGAGCTTTGCGGTATTCTTGGTATAGAAACTGATATGATGCCGCAAATAGTAAAACCTGCAGATATTGTTGGAACAGTAACAACAGAAGCTGCAAAGGATACCGGTTTAAAAGAGGGAACAGCAGTGCTTTGCGGAACGACGGATACCGTTATGGAGGTATTCGCTTCCGGTGCGGTTGAAAAAGGAAATGTTACTGTTAAGCTTGCAACGGCGGGCAGAATATGCGTTATTACGGACAAATCATATCCCAATAAGCATCTAATCAACTATTCGCATATTGAAGATGGGCTATGGTATCCCGGAACAGCAACAAAATCATGTGCCGCAAGCTACAGATGGTATCGTGATACCTTTGGCGGTGACTATAAAGAGCTTGATGAAGGTGCTGAAAATGTAGAAATAGGCTCTGACGGACTTGTATTTCATCCGTATCTTAACGGAGAACTTACACCGTATGCAAATCCAAAACTGTGCGGAAGCTTTGTAGGCGTAAGAGCTGGGCATACAAAAGCTCATTTTACACGAGCAGTACTTGAAGGCGTTGCCATGAGTATGCTTGACTGTAAGAATGCTCTTGAAGGTATCGGAATTGAACATGATGAAACTGCCACAATTATAGGCGGAGGCGGAAAAAGTCCGCTATGGCGTCAGATTTTGGCGGATGCTTTGGGAATAACACTTGTGGAAAAGAAATATAATGATTCATCATTTGGGACATGTATGCTTGCAGGCGTCGCTATGGGTGTTTTCAATAGTCCCAAAGATGCATTGGAGATTTGCAATGAAACTGTTTCTTATACGGAGCCTAATATGGAAAATCACGCAAAATATCAGAAGCTGTTTAAAAAATACAAGGCTGTTTGCGAGGCACTTGCACCTATCTATAATGAGGAATAAAATATGAAAATACTTGTTTGTGTAAAGGTAATTGACGGAGAGATAAATCCGTTTGATGAGTGCGCTGTTGAGGCAGCATTGTCTGTAAAAGACAGTGAAGTGACTGTAATAAGTATGTGTCCTGAGTCTGCAAAATCGGTATTATTGCCATTGACAAGACTTGGTGTTAAATGTGTCATTCTTATATCCGATAAGGTGTTTGCCGGCTCGGATACGGTCGCAACCTCATATATTTTATCAGAAACAATAAAAAAGCTTGAATATGATATGATATTCTGCGGCAGACAAACAATTGACGGTGAAACAGCTCAGGTTGGGGCGTGTCTTGCGACGATGCTTGGAATATCGCTTATCACAAACGTAATGGAAATATGCGATATATCATCTGAACAAGTAAGCTGCAAAACACGTATGGGTGAATTTACTGAAAAATTGCCATGTCTGTTGACGATAGAAAAAATCAATAAGCTACGTTTTCCGTCTATACGTTCAAAAGTCGGAGAGGTAGAAGTGTGGGATAATTCACTCATAAATGCTGATGTATCAAAATGCGGACTTTCAGGCTCTCCGACGAAAGTATTGAAGGTCTTTGAAAGTGTTCGTGGACAACGTCGGTGTAAATTTATAGACAAAACAGATTTATTACCACTTATTGAAAAACTATCTCTTGAAAAGAAAAAGGAAACAGAAATAAAAAGCTCTGATAAAAAACTCAAAGAAGTATGGGCGATCGGTAATGAGGTGTTGTTGCAAGCACAGGCAATTGCGGAAAATGTGCGTGTAATTGATTTGTCAAATCCTTTTGAAATCGCGCAGATGGCAAAGGACGAAAAACCGGAGGTTATACTTTGGAATGCTGATTTATGGGGAAGAAAAAATGCTCCTATTGTATCGGCGCTGCTTAATACGGGACTTTGTGCTGATTGTACGGCTCTTGAAACTGATGGTGAAAAGCTGTTCATGTACCGACCTGCAAAAGGCGGAACAATCAGTGCGAAAATTAAGTGTGACACAAATCCGCAAATGGCAACGGTAAGAACAACCGATAAAAATTCAAAGGACATAATTGTATCAGGCGGCAGAGGTATAAAGGATGAGTTTGAAAACCTCAAGGCTTTTGCGGAAAAGCTTGGTGCGGAGGTTTGCGCATCAAGAGGTCTTGTTGATACGGGTGTTGCAGAATACGAAATGCAGGTAGGACTTACCGGTAAAATGGTGTGTCCGAAAATCTATATTGCAATCGGTATTTCAGGAGCAGTGCACCATACCGTGGGTATTGAAAATGCAGATACGGTAATTGCGATAAATCCTGATAAAGCTGCAAGGATTTTTGAGTATGCTGATTACGGCATTGTATGTGAGCTGAAAGATTTATATTAATAAAATGTCAATATATTTCAAATTTTAATCAATATACACATTGAAAATAAAGGGTATATACATTATAATTAAGATAATATAGTATAAATCGGAGGTAAAAAATTATGAATTTAAGTGTAATGTCACCTGTTCTTAATCAGATGGGACTTGAGGAAGCTATAAGCTATCTTGCAAGCCTTGGTGTAGACAGTATTGAAATGGGTGTAGGCGGTTATCCGGGTAAAGCGCATGTAGATGCGGCGGATTATCTTGCAAACCCCGAAAAAATTGATAACCTTAAAAATTTACTTAAAAAGTACAATATGAAGCTATCTGCTTTGGCTTGTCACGGAAATCCTGTTCATCCCAATAAGGAAATTGCAAAGGAATTTCATGATGACTTTGTGGCTGCAATGAAATTAGCTGTTAAGCTTGGTGTTGATACAATCGTAGGATTTTCAGGTTGTCCCGGAGATTGCGAAAATTCAAAAAATCCGAACTGGGTTACATGCTCATGGCCGAATGAATATCTTGATATTCTGGACTGGCAGTGGAATGAAGTACTTATTCCTTACTGGAAGGAAACAGCAGCTCTTGCAAAGGAAATCGGTATAAAGAAGATTGCGTTTGAAATGCATCCTGGATTCTGTGTATATAATCCTACTACACTTATGAAATTAAGAGAAGCTGTAGGCGATATAATTGGTGCTAACGTTGACCCGAGCCACTTGTTCTGGCAGGGAATTGACCCGTGCGAAGCTATCAAGTATCTTGGTGATGCTATATACCACGTGCACGCTAAGGATACAAGAATAGATAAATACAACACTGCTGTAAAGGGTGTTCTTGATACAAGTTCATACGGCGATAGCCTAAACAGAAGCTGGGTATTCAGAACTGTTGGTTACGGTCATGACGCAAGCGTATGGAATGACATTATAAGTGTTCTTAAAAATGTCGGATATGACGGCTGTATCAGTATTGAACATGAAGACGGTCTTATGTCACCGAAGGAAGGTCTTGAAAAAGCAGTTTCGTTCCTTAAGAATGTTCTTATTTATGAAAATGCAGGCGAGATGTGGTGGGTATAAGCTACATATCAAAAAGCGATGCAAACATGAGGTTTGCATCGCTTTTTTATGTTTTAAAGATTTTCGTCACGGTATTTTCCGGGAGTGGTGTTCATGTACTTTTTGAAGCTTCTGATTAATGCATGGCTGTTTATGTAACCGACCGCTTCTGCCACTTGCTCTATCGGCATATCGGGTTTTTCAATTAACAGCTGTTTTGCTTTTTCAATACGTGTTTTATTGATATAATCAAGAAGATTTTCCTGACGTACATTTTTGAAATATTTTGAAATATAATTTGAGTTGTAATTTAAATTTGATGCTATATACGCTACATTTATATCAGGATTTGAATAATTTTTTGCAATAAAATCACATATGTTGTCTATTAAATCACTTTTTGTTTCGGGGATTTTATTGCATAAAATACGGAATTCTCCCAAAAGAAACTCAAATGCTGCCGAAACTGTCATATATGAAAGCTGTGTGTAGTTTACTACGACAGGTGCATCAAATTTTTTGGAAAGTCTGACAAGTGATGTGGCAGTTGTAAAGATTGCGTTTCTGATAATGTCCATATTGTCAATGCCAAGACTCATAAATTCATCAAGCATTGAATTTAGAGTTTCTTCAATCTTTTTTATGTCTGCGTTTTTTACATATTCCTCAAGCTTGGGTTCAATGTTATAAATCTGCATATTTTTAGCAGGATTATTTGCTGAGGAGTTTATTTCATCATAGAAGAATATATCTCTTAACTGCTTAAATGTCATATAATCATATACAGACATTGCGTTTTTAAAAGCAGAATTCAGACTATGCACTCCACTGAATTTACCGCTGATTGCAAGTGAAACATCAAATCCGAAATTATCTTTGAGGATAATTCGTGAAATACTGTATACATTTTTTAATTCGTTTTCAAATTCAGCGTCGTTTTCAGGAATGTTTACAATACACGAAAGCATATCATGAACATTGCATACATAGGGGATATACTTTCTGCCAAGAAGTTCTTCGTAAATATTTTTTATAATAAAGAAGAATAATTGCTTGTCTTCTTCGTTATTTGCAGGAGCGAATAATTCATAATCATATGCATGAAAAATGATGACTGCATATGTGTCGTGTATAAATCCGAAATCCTTTGCTGAATTATTAATTGCTGTAATATCTGAAATATTTCTGTCTGAAACAACTTTTTCTATAAAATTGGTTTTCAAATCATCACTCAAAAAATCAAGCCGTGATTCAATGCTTCGTTTTTCTTCGATGATATTTTCAATTTTATCTTGCAGTAGCGCATATTCATTTACATATCCGTCCGACATGTTTTCGGCACCTATACTTTTGAAAAGCTCTATAAGATGACGGT
>JAXJRQ010000106.1:0-26596 GCA_036310525.1 Clostridia bacterium | reverse complement strand
GTCATTTACTGCCGCTTCAGCAGGACCGCCAACAACCTTTCTGTCATTTACGCAGGTTTCCATACTGATAGCTGTATAAATATCGTCTTCGATAATATTGGAGAAACTCTTATATTCATCAATGCTTAAATCATCAAGAGCTTTGTTGTGCTCAATGCAGTAGAATACAAGATTTCCTACAACAGAATGTGCTTCTCTGAAAGGCATCCCTTTCTTAACGAGATAATCAGCGGCGTCTGTTGCGTTTGTAAATCCGCCTTTTGAGCCTTTAAGCATATTATCCTTTCTGACTGTCATTGTAGCAATCATATCGCAGAAAACGGGCAGACACAGCTTAATAGTATCAATACAGTCAAATATAGGCTCTTTGTCCTCCTGCATGTCTTTGTTATATGCAAGCGGTAATCCCTTCATGGTTGTGAGAAGTCCCATAAGATGTCCGTAAACACGACCTGTCTTTCCACGGATAAGCTCTGCCACATCAGGGTTTTTCTTCTGCGGCATAATTGACGAGCCAGTAGAATAAGCGTCATCCATTTCAACAAAGGAAAATTCGTGGCTTGACCACAAAATCAACTCTTCGCAAAAACGGCTTAAATGCATCATAACCATAGAGAAACAGCTTGCAAGCTCAATCACGAAATCACGGTCGGAAACACCGTCAAGAGAGTTTATTGTTACTGAGTCAAATCCAAGCTCACCGGCAACAAAATCACGGTCAAGGGGGTATGTTGTGCCTGCTAAAGCACCTGAACCCAAGGGCATGATATTTACACGTTTGTACCAGTCTTCAAGACGAAGTAAGTCACGCTTAAACATTTCAAAATATGCCATACAGTGATGTGAAAAAGTGATAGGCTGTGCTTTTTGCAGATGTGTATATCCGGGCATAATTGTTTTTGTGTGTTCCTTTGCAAGGTTAAGGATAGTTTCGAGGGTGTATAAAAGCATTTCTTTTATGTCCATGCACTCATCCATCAAAAACATTCTTATATCGAGTGCAACCTGGTCATTGCGGCTTCTGCCTGTGTGCAGACGTTTTCCTGCTTCGCCTATGCGATCGGTGAGGATTTTTTCGATATTCATATGAATATCTTCTGCATCAATCAGAAATTCGACTTTTCCGCCCTCTATATCCTTTAAAATATTTTCAAGCTCACACACAATCTTGTCAGCATCATCTTTTGGAATAATGCTCTGTTTACCGAGCATACGTGCATGTGCAATTGAGCCACGAATGTCCTGACGGTACATGCGTTTGTCAAAGCGTATTGATGAATTGAAATCGTCTACCTTTTTGTCGGTTGCCTTCTGAAAACGGCCGCCCCATAGTTTTTCCATATATATTTTCCTTTCATATTGGCAAACACCCAAAATATGAATTCATATTTTGGGTGTTTATAATTATTTATCTAAACCGTTAGCTTTTTTCATCATTGAACGAACAGTGAGGGGAAGACCAAACAGATTGATAAATCCGTCAGCATCCTTGTGGCTGTAAAGCTCTTTACTGTCACCGAATGAAGCGATGTTTTCGTTGTATAGTGAATAGGGTGATTTAGCACCTGCAGGTGTGCACATGCCTTTGTAAAGCTTAAGTTTTACAGTACCTGTAACATACTTGTCCATTTCGTCATACATAGCTGACATAGCTTCACGAAGCGGTGTGAACCACTTGCCGTCGTATACAAGCTGTGAGAACTGAGTCTGACTCATTCTCTTGAATGCCTGAGTGTCACGGTCGAGACAGAGATATTCAAGCTCTTGAATAGCAGTGTAAAGAATTGTACCGCCGGGAGTTTCATAAACACCTCTTGACTTCATGCCAACAAGTCTGTCTTCAACTATGTCTGCAATACCTACGCCGTTTGCGCCGCCAAGCTCGTTAAGCTTTTCAAGAAGCGGACGGGGAGCCATTTTTTCGCCGTTAAGTGAAACGGGTTCACCTGATTCAAAACCGATTTCGATGTATGTCGGTTCGTCGGGTGCCTGTTCGGGTGATACTCCAAGCTTAAGCAGACTGTCATACATAGGCTCATTCCATGGATCTTCAAGATCCATACCTTCGTGGCTGATGTGCCAGATGTTACGGTCACGTGAATAAAGGTCTGATTTTGTTACGGGGATTTCTATGCCGTGAGCTTCTGCGTAATCAACAGCGTCTTCACGTGATGTAATATCCCATATTCTCCAGGGAGCAATGATTTTAAGTGACGGGTCAAGTGCCTTTACGGCAAGCTCGAAACGTACCTGGTCATTACCTTTGCCTGTAGCACCGTGACAGATTGCAACAGCGCCTTCTTCGTGAGCAATATCAACAAGCTTCTTTGCGATAACAGGTCTTGCGTGTGAAGTACCGAGCAGATATTTGCCCTCATATGTAGCACCCGATTTCAATGTCGGGAATATATAATCCTTAACGTATTCGTCACGAAGGTCAGCAATGTAGCACTTTAATGCGCCTGATTTCTTTGCTCTTTCCTCCAGACCGTCTGTTTCCTTACCCTGACCAACGTCACCGCATACGCAAACAACATCATAGTCATAATTTTCCTTTAACCATGAAATGATGATTGACGTATCAAGTCCGCCGGAATATGCTAATACAACTTTTTCTTTTGCCATGGTTGCAATTCCTCCTAAAATGGTATAAAATATATATAGTGAAAATCACTTTTTCTATATTATACAACAAAATAATCAAATATTCAATAGGTAACATTAAATAAATTTAATGTATAATTAATGAATTTTTATGCAAAAGTGATGAAAAAATATTCACAAGGAGAATGAGAATGATAATTATAGGCATTGACCCGGGGTATGCAATAGTAGGTGTAGGAGTTGTTGAATATGTAGGAAATAAGTTCAGAACGCTTGAATATAATGCAATAACCACACCGGCAGGAATGAATACAGTTGAACGGCTTAAAAAAATATACATCGAAATGACAATGTATATTGATAAGTATAAGCCTGATGCAATTGCAATTGAGGAATTGTTTTTCAATTCAAATCAGAAGACTGCAATTAATGTGGCGCAGGCAAGGGGAGTCTTACTTGTTGCGGCGGCGAATAAAAATGTTCCTATATGCGAATATACTCCGCTTCAGGTGAAGCAGAGTGTAACAGGCTACGGAAGAGCAGAGAAAAAACAAATTCAGCAGATGGTAAAAATGCTTCTGGGTTTAAATGCAATACCAAAGCCGGATGATGCGGCGGATGCTTTGGCTATAGCAATTTGCCATGCACATTCGAGTAAGATGAATAAAATGTTTGATTTGAACGGTGTAAAATAATTTTAATAACCGATTTAATTGCTTAAACATAGTATATCATGAGATGTATTTTAAGGAGTGATTAAATTGGTCGATGTATATTCTGCCTTTGCACTGACGCTCATTGCAGGTATGGCAACGGGTATCGGGAGCATAATGGCTTTGTTTTCAAAACGAACAAATACTAAATTTCTTGCAGGCTCGCTTGGTTTTTCGGCAGGTGTCATGGTGTATGTGTCCATGATGGAGATTTTTAAAAAATCTATAGAATATCTGAGTGATTCAGCAGGTGAATTTAAAGGTAATTGCTATGCGGTAGCGGCATTTTTTGCAGGAGTGCTTCTTATAGGCGCTGTTGACTGGCTTATTCCGTCAACGGAAAATGATATAGGAAACATTAATACAAATAAGGATAAAACATTAAAACGAATGGGAATTCTTACTGCGCTTGCAATTGGCATACATAATTTTCCTGAAGGTATGGTTACATTTACGTCTGCTTTGCGTGACCCGCAGCTTGGTATAGCGATTGCGGTTGCAATTGCTATACATAATATTCCTGAGGGAATTGCGACATCTGCACCTATATATTTTTCAACGGGAAGTAGGAAAAAGGCTTTTCTGATTTCGCTCTTTTCGGGAGCAACGGAGCCGGTAGGTGCTGTTTTGGGATACTTGATTATGCGTCCGTTTTTTAATGATACGGTATTTGGAGTACTGTTTGGAGTGGTTGCCGGAATAATGATGTTTATTTCGGTTGAGGAATTGCTTCCGATGGCACGGGAATACGACAAAAGCAAGGTTACTATTATTGGATTTATAGGTGGCATGTTTGCCATTGCAATAAGCCTTGTGTTGTTTATGGTATTTTAATTTCAATGAGATAGTTTTGTAATTGTTATTTTTGCGAAACTGTCTCTTTTTTTATTGATTTTTTTAACTTTATATAGTATAATAAAAGAAAAAGGGGGAATGTGTAATGTCATTTGTATGGCTGGCATTAATTATAGCTTTTGCTATAGTGGAGTCGGTGACGTATCAGCTTATCTGTATCTGGTTTGCTTTGGGAAGTATAGGAGGTCTTGTTACAAGTCTTATAACGGATAACTATACTATACAGATAGTGGCGGCTTTGCTGATTTCCATATTGGCACTCATATGCTTAAGACCATTGGTTAAAAAGACTGTAAATTCGCAAAATCTGAAAACCAATGTTGAAGAGCTGGTGGGAAAAGAAGTTATAATTACGGAAGATGTGTGCAATATTAAATCACAGGGAGCAGGCAAAGTGAACGGAATGACATGGACCGTCAGAAGTACAGACGGAAGTGACATTCCAAAAGACAGTGTTGCTGTGATTGAAAAGGTTGAAGGCGTAAAGCTTATCGTAAAAGGAGGAAACGAATAATGGGAGTTGTATTTATTTTAATTTTGATAGTGCTTGTAGTTATTATTGCCAATATTAAGGTTGTACCTCAGGCACACGCATATATTGTTGAACGCTTGGGTGGATATAACGGAACATGGGGCGTGGGTCTGCATGTAAAAATACCGTTTATTGATAAGATTGCGAATAAAGTAAGCTTAAAGGAACGTGTTGTGGATTTTCCGCCGCAGCCTGTTATTACGAAAGATAACGTAACAATGCAGATTGATACAGTTGTATATTATCAGATTACAGACCCGAAGCTGTATACGTATGGTGTTGAACGTCCGATGATGGCGATTGAAAACCTTACAGCAACAACGTTAAGAAATATAATAGGTGACCTTGAGCTTGATGATACTTTAACTTCACGTGACACTGTCAATACACAGATGCGTGCAATTCTTGATGAAGCAACCGACCCGTGGGGAATTAAAATCAATCGTGTAGAGCTTAAAAACATAATGCCGCCATCTGAAATTCAGGATTCAATGGAGCGTCAGATGAAGGCAGAGCGTGAAAGACGTGAAAGTATTCTTCGTGCAGAGGGTGAGAAAAAGAGTGCAATCCTGACTGCAGAGGGTGAAAAGGAAAGTGCTATTTTAAGAGCGGAAGCAAAGAAGGAAGCCGCAATAAAAGAGGCGGAAGGTCAGGCGGAAGCAATACTTGCAGTGCAGACTGCTGTGGCAGAGGGTATAAAGAGAATTAATGAAGCAAATCCGTCGGATGCGTATATTGCTATAAAGTCACTTGAAAGCTTTGAAAAAGCGGCAGACGGTAAAGCAACAAAGATTATTATTCCATCGGATATACAGGGGATTGCAGGTCTTGCAGCCTCAATAAAGGAAATAATGTCAAACGATAACAAGTAAAACTGTACAAAACCCGAAACGAAATTTTCGTTTCGGGTTTTTGTGTTTAGTGCGCTTTTAAGTATTTGTCGATACCATTGGCGATGGCTAAACCGATTTTTTCGGATTCGCTTTGGAGTATGTTGAGGTCATTTTGATTATCATAAAATCCAATTTCAAGATATCCGCAAACAACGGGTGATTTACAAAATGCTATTAATGCACCCATACCTGCGATTTTGCCGTTGCCGTGTGATTTGAGACTCGTTGAGGCGGTAATTTCGTCATTTATGTATTTACCAAGTGTGTTTGAATCTGAAACATAGCTTTCGCTGATGTTTTTCTGGTCATATTCTCCTGATAATTCAATGTATGCACTTCCGCTTCCGCCGCCTGCGTTGGAATGTATACATACAAAAATTTCTGCATCGGGTTTTGAGGAATTGTTTTTATTCGGATAGCAATAAGATAATCTTTGCGTAATTGACGGATTTTCTTCGTTGCTTGTCCGGGTCAGGCGTACTGTGTATCCCATGTTTTCGAGATACTTTTTTGCTGCAAGACAATTTTTGAGATTAATGTCGGGTTCGGTGTCCCGGTCGCCATTATATATAGGATACCAACAGCTTCCGTTAGGAGTTACTCTCCCGTTACAGCCGATAGCGGTGCAGTCTTCGGTTGCAGAATGTGATTTCCAGTGTCGCCATTCGCCCCATTGATTTTTTGATGAATTATATATCCAACCTGAGTCTTTTTTTTCTTCGTCAGACATTGAGTGCGAAGCCTTTCCGTGACCAGGGTCAAGTACAATTATTTTTGGTTTATTTACATTAGAGGAAAGGGAAGAAGAAATAAATTCTTCTGCACGCTTACTGCCTTCAATAACATTGTCCTTTGTGGTTAATGAAAGCGTACATTTATATATGTTTTTTATGCTGTCAAATAAAGGGTTAAGAACTTCAACAGGGATTATATTATATCCTGCACAATAGAAATTTTCTTTAAGTGCCTTTTCGTTTATACATACTGAATATGAGGGCTTGGCAAGCTGTTCGCCAGAGTTGATTTTTGAAAAAACGCCCGCTTTAATATCCTGCGCTGATTCTGCATTGAGTATAATAGTGAGGTCGCTGTTTTTACCGTTGGTGTTTATAAGCTCCACTCCGAAAGGAATCAGGTCTTCGGCGGCAATGTATACCTTATTTTTGTAACCGTATGCAGGAACTTTTATATCATTAACATATACTTTTGAATCGGTTTTGCTTATTACGCCTATAATTTCAGCATTATCCATTATTGATTTGGAGGATAGCTTTAACGACAACAGAATTATTATCTCTGCAAATATCACAACAGCAAAGACTAAAAGCAGTATTCTGAAAATACTGTATTTGTGCTTCAATCCAATCATCCTTTCGTGATTTTTATTATGTATATAATACCATAAAACGATTAAATATTCAAGTATGTGAAAAAATCAACAAATAAAATCCAAATAAAAAGATATAAATTGTTAAATATAAGATATTGAACTTTGATACAATATGGAGTATAATATAAATGTCGATAAACGATATTTTGTAAAAAAATGTTGTTTTTTGCGATTGTTTATTGACAACGGGAAAATAATGTGATATATTATGGGTGTCAAACATTATCGAACGGTAACTTATTTAACGGAACTTAATGTTGAGGCAGCCCTATTGTAGAACATTATGGGTTGTCTTTTTTAGTGTCATATTATTAAAATTCACAGGAGACGAAGGAGGAAAAAAATGAATTTTGAGGAATGGAATGGATTTGAAAGCGGTAAATGGACAGACAGTGTAAATGTCAGAGATTTCATCCAGAAAAACTATACATTATACGAGGGGGACGGAAGCTTCCTTCAGGGGCCTACAAAGTCAACAACTAAGCTCTGGGATCAGGTAATGGATCTTGCAAGACAGGAAAGAGAAGCAGGCGGCGTGCTTGATATGGATACAAAGGTTGTATCAACAATCACATCACACGGTGCAGGTTATCTTGATAAGGATCTTGAAACAATTGTTGGTTTCCAGACAGATAAGCCCTTTAAGCGTTCAATGCAGCCTTTTGGCGGTATAAGAATGGCCCAGAATGCTTGTGAAGCTTATGGATATAAGGTTGACGACGAGGTTGTTAATATATTTACAAAGTACAGAAAGACTCATAACCAGGGTGTATTTGACGTATATACTCCCGAAATGAGACTTGCAAGAAAGTCAGCTATTATTACAGGTCTTCCCGATGCATACGGCAGAGGCCGAATCATTGGTGACTACAGAAGAGTTGCACTTTACGGTGTTGATTATCTTATCGAAGACAAGAAGAATCAGAAGGCTACTTCATTCGTAAGAATGACTTCAGAAAATATCCGTCTTGCAGAAGAACTTGCAGAACAGGTTCGTGCACTTGAAGAATTAAAGGAATTGGGTAACATCTACGGATGCGACATCTCAAGACCTGCAAAGAACGCAAAAGAAGCAATTCAGTGGTTGTATTTCGGTTACCTTGCTGCAGTTAAAGAGCAGAACGGTGCTGCAATGAGTTTGGGAAGAACATCAACATTTATTGACATTTATATCGAACGTGACCTTAAGAATGGTGTAATTACTGAAGAACAGGCTCAGGAATATATCGACCACTTCATCATGAAGCTGAGACTTGTTAAGTTTGCAAGAACATCAGAATACAATGAATTGTTCTCAGGTGACCCGACATGGGTAACTGAATCAATCGGTGGTGTTGGTATTGACGGTCGTCCTCTTGTTACAAAGACATCATTCAGATACCTCCACACACTTGATAACCTCGGAACAGCTCCTGAACCGAACATGACAGTTCTCTGGTCAAAGAACCTTCCGCAGGCGTTTAAGGAATACTGTGCTGAAATGTCAATCAAGACATCATCAATTCAGTATGAAAATGACGATATGATGAGAGTAACTCACGGTGATGACTATGCAATTGCATGTTGTGTATCTTCAATGCGTGTAGGTAAGGAAATGCAGTTCTTCGGTGCAAGAGCTAACCTTGCCAAGTGTCTTCTTTACGCTATCAACGGCGGTGTGGATGAAAGACTTAAGATTCAGGTTGGTCCTAAGTACAGAAGCTGCGAAGGCGAATATCTTGAATATGATGATGTAATGGAAAAGTTTGAAGAAATGATGGAATGGCTTGCTAAGCTGTATGTAAATACACTTAACGTTATCCATTACATGCACGATAAGTACTGTTATGAAAAGATTCAGATGGCTTTGCATGACAGAGAAGTTAAGCGTTGGTTTGCTACAGGTATTGCAGGCTTGTCAGTTGTTGCTGACTCATTGAGTGCTATTAAGTATGCTAAGGTTAAGGCAATTCGTGATGAAGACGGCATCGTAGTAGATTACGAAGTTGAGGGTGATTTCCCGAAATACGGAAATAACGACGAAAGAGTTGACTCTATCGCAGTTGATGTTGTTAAGAAGTTCATGAGCATGATCAAAAAGCATCACACATACAGAAGAAGTGTTCCCACAATGTCAATTCTTACAATTACATCAAACGTTGTATACGGTAAGAAGACAGGTAACACACCTGACGGAAGAAAAATGGGAGTACCTCTGGCACCGGGAGCAAACCCGATGCACGGAAGAGATAAGAATGGTGCTGTTGCTTCACTTGCATCAGTTGCTAAGCTTCCGTTTGCTGATGCGCAGGATGGTATTTCAAATACATTCTCAATCATCCCCGGCGCACTCGGTAAGGATGACACAATCTTCGTTGGTGACCTTGATATAGAGCTTGATCTTGACAAGGGTTGCTGTGAGGATGTAGTAGAATAATCGGTAATAAAAACAAAAAACAGAAAGGAAGTTATTATTATGGCAGTAAATAAACAGCAGGTAGACAATTTAGTAGGATTGTTGGATGGTTATGTAGAAAAAGGCGGACATCACCTTAACGTAAACGTATTCAATCGTGAAACACTTCTTGATGCTCAGGCTCATCCTGAAAAGTATCCTCAGCTTACAGTTCGTGTATCTGGATATGCAGTTAACTTCATAAAGCTTACAAAGGAACAGCAGGATGACGTTATTTCACGTACATTCCACGCTGAAATCTAAGTTTAAAATCATTATGGGGCTGTTTATAAACAGCCCCATTTAACATTAAGGATAAAGGGGTATTTTAATGGAAGGATATATACACAGTATTGAATCGTTCGGAACTGTTGACGGACCGGGTATAAGATTTGTTGTTTTCCTGCAGGGATGTCCCATGCGTTGTTTGTATTGTCATAATCCCGATACTTGGAAAACTGCGGAAGGTAAGGTTCTTAGTACGGAGCAGGTTCTTGAAAAATTCGAGGACTGCCGTGCATTTTTGAAAGATGGTGGAATTACTGTAACAGGCGGTGAACCGCTCATGCAGATTGAATTTGTGACAGAGCTTTTTGAAAAAGCGAAACAGCGTGATATTCATACGTGTATTGATACTTCGGGAATAACCTTTTGCGAAAATAATATTTCACAATTTGACAGACTGATAGAGTTTACAGACCTTGTTATGCTTGATATAAAGCATATAAACGCTGATGAACATAAAAAGCTTACCGGACAGAATAACGATAATATACTCGGGTTTGCGAAATATCTTGAAAAAAAGAATATTCCGTTATGGATAAGACATGTTGTGGTTCCGGGAATTACGGATAATGAAAAATACCTTGAGGAGCTTGGAGAATTTATAGGTACACTGAAAAATCTGAAAGCTCTTGATGTGCTTCCGTATCACAGCATGGGTAAAGTCAAGTATGAATCACTCGGAATGGATTATCCGTTAAAAGAAACACCTGACCTTACAAAAAAAGAAGCACTTCATGCAAAAGAAATTATTCTTTCGGGAATAAGAAAAGTTAGAAGTAAATAGATAACAAAAAGCCGCAAAATTGCGGCTTTTTTGTTATCTATCAGGAAATCATTGCTTTTATATATCGAGCGCACTTCCACCGGTAAATTCACGTATGATTGAAAAACGAGGTGTTAAGTCACGGTCGAGGTCATCAAAAGAATTTACAAGAGCTTTAAGCTCACGCACCTTGTCACCGTACTGCTCATCATTATCAGCACCTTCAAGAACCTTGTTCAGATACTTCTTATAAACAGCAAATTCATATAGTAAAGATGAATTGAATATTACATCAGCACTGTCCGTAAACGGGAAAATATATCTTTCGGTGCCAAGCTCCTGATTAGGCCATAAGCTGAATGTAAATGCGTAATCGGACTTTCTGAAAAAGTAATCACGAATTAATCTTCTTATCAGTCGTGTTGTACGTGAACGTATTTTTATGCCGTCACCGCAACTTAGTGCAGTAAGTGCCGAACAGTAGATTTTATATTTGTATTCATCGGGGATATTGTCGGCAAATTTGGGATTTAAGGCATGCAAGCCTTCGGCAATGATAACAGCATCTTTTTCGAGAACTATTTCCTTGTGATTTTCAATGCGCACACCCTTGTCAAAATCAAATTTAGGTATATATATTCTGTCACCTGTAATAAGTTTAGAAATATCATTGTTAAAACGTGAATAATTGATTGATTCAGGTGTTTCAAAATCAGGTTTTCCGAAATCATCAAGTGGCATATCTTTAATGTCGATGTAATAATCATCGAGTGAAATAGGAATGCTGTGTATTCCGAGTACCTGCAAATGCAATTGCAGTCGTCTTGAAAGAGATGTTTTGCCTGAACCCGACGGACCGCTTATAAGTATTATTTTTCTTTTCTCAATGTTTGAATGTATATCATACGCCATTTTTGAAATATTTTGTTCCTGCCATGTTTCGCTCAGGTTAATCAGATAGTCGCTTCGTCCTGCACGTATAAGGTTATTTACATCTTCAATATTGTGAATTCCGACCTTGTTATACCAAGCTCTGTAAACATCAAGACATTCATTTATTCTGTCCATTTTATGCACCACACTTTCCGAATAATAGTATATGTAAATTATATCATATAATTACATGGGTAATCAATATATTTTTAAATAATATAATCTTAACATTACCAAAAACATCCAAATGTGAATTGCTTTTTGAGTTGACATTATGCATGAAATATTGTATAATATTTTCGTCATAAAATAAATTAAGAGGTGCAGATATGGATTACAGAAAAGAATTTGAAAGATGGATGTCTTCGGATAAAGTAAGCGAGGACGTCAAAAACGAGATAAGAAATGCGGATGAAAAAGATATAGAAGACAGATTTTACAGAGAACTTGAATTTGGTACCGGAGGACTCAGAGGCGTTATGGGTGCAGGTACAAACAGAATGAATATTTATACCGTCAGAAAGGCAACGCAGGGTCTTGCACTCGAAATACTGGATAATGGCGAAGAATATGCAAAAAGAGGTGTTGCGGTTGCGTATGACTCAAGAAATAATTCTGATAAATTTGCGCTTGAATGTGCAAAGGTACTGTGCGCAAACGGTATAAAGACATATTTGTTTGACTCACTAAGACCTACACCGGAGCTGTCGTTTGCGGTGCGTCATCTTAACTGTGCAAGAGGTATAGTTATAACAGCAAGCCATAATCCGAAGGAATATAACGGATATAAGGTATACGGTGAGGATGGCGGACAGATACCGCCCGAAACAGCTGATGTGATTATCAGATATATAAACAATACCGATATTTTTGACGATATTAAAATATGTGAAAGCCCTGATTATATTTCAATCGGTGAAGATGTCGATTGTGAATATATTAACGCAGTAAAAGAGCAGTCTTTGGGGATTGATATTCCTGACGATTTTAAAGCTGTATATACACCGATTCACGGTTCGGGAAATTTACTCGTAAGACGTGTGCTGGACGAAATAGGTGTAAAAAATGTATTTGTTGTACCTGAACAGGAAGCACCTGATGGAGATTTTCCGACTGTTGTATCACCAAATCCCGAAAATCACGAGGCTTTTACCATTGCTATCAAATATGCGAAAGAACAGAATGCGGATATTGTGTTCGGAACTGACCCTGATAGTGACAGAATAGGCGTTGTAGTCAGAAAATCAAACGGTGAGTATGCTGTATTAAACGGAAATCAGACGGGAAGCTTGCTGTGTGAATTTATACTTCGCAAAAGAAATGAAAATAACACACTTCCTGAGGAAAGTGCGGTTGTAAAAACGATTGTAACTACAGAAATGGTGCGTGCTGTTGCACAAAGCTTTGGTGCTGAATGTGTAGACGTGCTTACGGGATTTAAATTTATCGGTGAAAAAATCAAGGAATATGAAAGCGAAGGCAAGAATGATAAATTCATCTTCGGACTTGAAGAAAGCTATGGCTATTTAAAAGGCTCATATGCACGTGATAAGGATGCTGTTGTTGCATCGATGCTTGTGTGTCAGCTTGCGGCTGATTTAAAGGCACATGGCAAAACTTTGTATGACGGACTTGTGGAGCTGTTTGAAAAGTACGGATATTACCGTGAAGCTCTTGAAACAAAGACCTACAAAGGAATTGAAGGTGCGGAAAAAATCAAGTCAATAATGAATAGATTCAGAACAGAATCATTGCCGTTTGAAATTGAAAGAATGCTTGACTATTCAAACGGAATTGACGGATTACCCAAATCCGATGTACTGAAATTCTTCCTCAAAGATGGTGCATGGTTTGCGGTACGTCCGTCAGGAACTGAGCCGAAAGTCAAATTGTATATCGGTGTCAGGGGAAGTAGTGAAGAAAATGCACAGGAGCAGATTGACGAAATATTAAATAAGTTATCGGATTTGATGCAATAAAAAATAATGAGATGTTCAAATGAACATCTCATTATTTTTTTGTTTAATTACGAAGGCTGATTATTTTTTGTAACCTGCTTGATAACAAACAGTACAGCAACCATAAGTACGATTCCTGTCGGAAGCAGTACGAATGCATTCTGAATAAATGCAGCCAGAAGATATACAACAAATGAAACAAGCGCAACAGTTATTGCGTACGGAAGCTGAGTCGAAACGTGGTTTATGTGGTTTGACTGGCTGCCTGCTGATGACATGATTGTTGTATCTGAAATGGGTGAGCAGTGGTCGCCGCATACAGCACCTGCAAGACATGCTGACACACCGATTATAAGCAGCTCGCTTGTCGGGTCAAATATTGCAGTAACAATCGGGATAAGTATACCGAAAGTTCCCCATGATGTACCCGTTGAGAATGCAAGAACGCATGCAACAAGGAATATAATTGCCGGCAGGAAGTTTGCAAGACCTGCTGCAGCGGAATCCATAAGCATTTCAACGAACTCAGCGGCACCAAGCAAGCCTGTCATGTTCTTTAATGCTGTTGCAAAAGTAAGAATAAGAATAGCGGGAACCATTGCTATAAAGCCTTTAGGAATACATTCCATAGCTTCTTTGAAGGTAATAACTCTTCTTGCAATGAGGTAAATGATTGTTACCAATAATGCAACAATTGCACCCCATGGAAGACCTACAGTTGCATCAGTGTCACCGAATGCAGTTACGAAATCAGCACCATCGAAGAAACCACCGACATATATAAGTCCGATAACCGATAAAACAACAAGAACAATAATCGGAAGAATAAGGTCGATAACTTTGCCTTTGGGGTTTTCTTTGTCACCTTCATCTGAAGAGAATTCCTCTTTACCGCTTGTGAAAAGGTCGCCCTTTGTCATTGCATTGAATTCATGCAGCTTCATGGGACCGAAATCAAATTTCATAAGTGTAATTGCAATTACGAATGTAATCATAAGAAGCGAATAGAAGTTATAGGGAATAGCACGAACGAAAAGCTCAATTCCCGAATAACCGGTACCCTTTGTAAATTCCGAAACAGCTGCTGCCCATGATGAAACGGGAGCAATCATACAAATCGGAGCTGCTGTAGCGTCGATAATGAATGCAAGCTTTGCACGTGAAATGTTGTGTCTGTCGGTTACGGGACGCATAACGCTGCCGACAGTCAGACAGTTAAAATAGTCGTCAATGAATATCAAAACACCAAGTACGAAAGTTGCCAATGCGGCACCTACACGTGATTTAATATGTACTTGTGCCCAACGTCCGAAAGCAGCACTGCCACCGGCTTTGTTTACAAGAGCAACAATTGCACCGAGTATTACAAGGAATATAAAAATACCTGCTGTACCCGAAACTGCGGCGATAAGACCTTCGTTAAGCACGTTATCAAGTGTACCTATAGGGTTCCAGTTCGCTGATAGCAAACCTCCGAGAACAATACCGATAAACAATGAAGAATAAACTTCCTTTGTTATCAGCGCAAGAGCAATAGCTACCAAAGGTGGGACCAATGCCCAGAATGTTGAAAAGTAGTTACTTACTACTTCTTCGCCTGCTTCACCTGATGCAAATACAACCATTGAGGTTAAAGAAAAGATGAGCATTGTGACGAAAAATGAACATAATGTTTTTTTGTTTAAAAGTTTCATGCTTTACCTCCTATAAACTTTTTTTGTTCGTTCACAAAATGTTAATTTCATGTTAACATAACAGACATGAATTGTCAAGACTCATTTCGACAGATAAGATTAATTACTGACAGAAGATGATATATTTTGCGGCTTATTCTTTTCGGGAAGCTGAACAAGAATTATAGCGACAAACATTAATATACATCCCGTAATTTCACGCATATTAAGTGCACCGCCTGTAAGCTGCCATCCGCAGGCAATAAGAATTACTGTTGTAAGAGTTGCAAAAACAGATTCAAGACTCATAAGAATAGATGCAGATGTGGGGTCTGTGTATTTCTGACCGACAATTTGCAGTGTGTATGCAACACCACATGACATGATGCCTGAATAACCTATAGATGCCCAGCATTTGAGTATGGGAGCAATTTGAGGTTCTTCAAAGATAAGCATGCATATGATATTAACAAGTCCGCTTACGAAAAACTGCAGACACGCAAGCTTGACACCGTCAACCTTTGGCGAGAAGTAGTCAATTGCCAGTATATGTCCTGCAAAAATGAACGCACAAATCAGTGTAAGAATATCGCCTTTGTTTATTGTAAGCTCAGAATCAATGCACATCAGATATAAACCTGATACAGCAATAAGCACCGAAATTGCAATTACAGGACGTATACGCTTGCCTGTAAATAAACCGATTATCGGAACTATTACCATGTAAAGTGCAGTAATAAAGCCTGATTTACCGGGACTTGTATAAACCATTCCGGCAGTCTGAAGCGTACTTGCAGTGCACAGAAGCAATCCGCAGATAATACCGCCTATAATCAGTGTCTTGTTAGGTTTAAAAACGGCAATCCCTTTTTTCTTTTTGCCTGCATCAAGAACTGCTATTACCGGCAACAGTACAACAGAACCGAGCATACAGCGTATGCCGTTAAAAGCCAATGGTGTAATTTCCTCGACGCCTTTACTTTGTGCTATGAATGAAATTCCCCATACAACTGATGTAAGCAGTAGTAAAAGATTTCCTTTCAGTTTTGTGTTTTTCATTTAACTATACCTCTTATGTAAAAATTAACATAGATATTTTATATGTATTTGCTATCTTCGTCAAGCAAATTTCTTAAATGTAATAATAAAGAAAAAAACAGTTGAAAAATTTGTCGAAACACTGTATAATATATAAGGAATATTATCGGGTTAGTGAAATATCCGGTTATATGAAGGGAGTCAGTTAAAATAAATTATGGAAAATAAACTTCATTTTATACCCGTTGTACCTATGCGAGGGGTGATGGTTTTTCCGGGAATGAATCTGAATTTTGATGCGGGCAGGGAAATGTCCATAAAAGGACTTGCAAATGCATCGGAGGAAAATTCATTGGTGTTTCTTGTTGCTCAAAAGGATGTTGAAAAGGAAAAGCCGAAGCTTGAGGATTTATATAATATCGGAACAATAGCAAGAATTAATCAGGTAATGCATCTGCCGGGGAATATCACAAGAGTGGTTGTTACCGGTATAAAACGTGGAGTCATTCGTGAATTAACTGCTTCAAAACCATTTATAAAAGCGGTTGTGGAGGAGTTTGATGATGTATTGCCGGATAACCATATAGTTAATGAAGCATATGTACGTCGTGTCAGGAAAGGATACGAGGAATATTTTGCAATGAACTCAAAACTCAGTGCAGATAATTTTATGGCATTGATGACAACGAATAATCTTGGAAAAGCATGTGACATGATTGCAGGCAGTGTGGATTTTTCGCTTGAGAAAAAACAGGCGTTACTTGAAGAATTTGATGTATATGAACGTGCTGAGATGCTTATAAAGAATATAAGCGAGCAGATCGAGGTTTTGAAGGTTGAGCAAAAAATTGCAAAAAAAGTCAAAGAAAATATTGACCGCAATCAGCGTGAATACTATCTTCGTGAACAATTGAAGGTGATTTCGGAAGAGCTTGGAGACCGTGACGGCATAAACGAGGATGTAGAAGATTTCACAAACAGAATTAAAAAAGCACGTATGGGAAAAGCTAATACGGAAAAGCTTTTAAAGGAAGTCAACAGATTTGCAAAGATGCAGCCTTCGTCTGCGGAAAGCTCTGTGCTGCGCTCATACATTGAAACAGTGCTGGAAATGCCATGGAATAAGGCTACAAAAGAGGTTTTTGATATTGAAGATGCGCGTGAAATACTTGATGAGGATCACTATGGTCTTGAAAAGGTAAAGGAGCGTGTTCTTGAATATCTTGCTGTAAGACAATTTACAAACGGTAAAAACGGAACCATCCTTTGTCTTTCAGGACCTCCGGGTGTCGGAAAAACATCTGTTGCGAAATCAATTGCAAGAGCTTTGGGAAGAAAATATGTACGTATTTCTCTTGGTGGTATTCATGATGAGGCGGATATTCGTGGTCACAGAAAAACGTACATAGGAGCAATGGAAGGCCGCATTATGGCGGCAATGAAAGAGGTCAAGGTAAACAATCCCCTTGTGTTACTCGATGAAATAGATAAGATGGGTGTTGATTACAAGGGTGATCCTTCAGCTGCACTTCTTGAAGTGCTTGATGTAGAACAGAACAGTGCATTCCGTGACCATTATCTTGAGGTGGAATTTGACCTTTCAAAGGTGCTGTTTGTTACAACTGCAAATACGCTTGATACAGTTTCAAGACCGTTACTTGACCGTATGGAGATAATTGAGCTTTCAGGTTATACGGATGAAGAAAAATTCAATATCGCAAAAGAATACCTTGTAAAAAAAGCTCTTGAAAAAACAGGTCTTACTTCAAAGCAGGTATCAATTACGGATGATGCAATTAAGTCAATTACGGAACATTATACACGTGAAGCGGGCGTGAGAAAGCTTGAACAGCAAATCGAAGCTTTATGCAGAAAAGCCGCAAAAACCATTCTTGATAAAAATAGAAAATCTATAAAGATTACATCGAAAAATATATCGGATTATCTCGGAAAAGAACGCTATAATTTCGATATGAAAAACGAAAAGGATGAAGTGGGTATTGCACGCGGACTTGCATGGACAAGTGTAGGCGGTGACACTCTTTCAATTGAGACGAATGTAATGAGCGGAAGTGGGAAGATTGAGCTTACAGGTAAGCTTGGCGATGTTATGAAGGAAAGTGCCATGGCGGCTATAAGCTATATTCGTTCACGTGCAGAAGAGCTTAACATTGATAAGGAATTCTATTCGACAAGTGATATACATATCCATGTACCTGAAGGTGCCGTTCCTAAAGATGGTCCGAGTGCCGGTATTACAATGGCAACTGCACTTGTTTCAGCTCTTACGGGTAAGCCGGTGAGAAATGATATAGCTATGACCGGAGAAATAACTCTTCGAGGAAGAGTTCTGCCTATCGGCGGACTTAAGGAAAAGTCAATGGCGGCATACCGTGCAGGTATTACTACGGTTATTATTCCTGAAAAGAATAAGGCGGATATTGATGATGTTCCGCAGGAAATACGTAAAAAGATGAAATTTATACCGGTGTCACACATGGACACTGTGCTTGAAAATGCCTTAAGATAAACGGAGGGAAATATGAAGTTTGAAATGAATTTGCATAATGCGTCCATAAAGGTTTCGGCGGTAAGTCCGAAACAGTATCCGACCGAGGGCTGGATGGAATTTGCTTTTGCAGGACGTTCAAATGTAGGGAAGTCGTCGCTTATTAATAAGCTGCTTAACAGAAAGTCGCTTGCAAGAGTCAGTGCAACTCCCGGAAAAACCGTTACAATCAATTTCTATAATATTGATGATACGATTTATCTTGTTGATTTGCCGGGATACGGTTATGCTCAGCGTTCAAAAGCAGAACGTGAAAAATGGGGTAAAATGATGGAGGAATATCTCGCAAACAGAGAACAGCTTGTGCAGACGATACTACTTGTTGACAGCCGACATAAGCCCACTGCTGATGATGTGATGATGGCTGAGTGGATCAGACATTATCATGACAGAGTGATTGTTGTGGCAACAAAAATGGATAAGCTTAAAAAACGTGAGATTGAACCCAATCTTGAACTGATTTATGAAACACTTTCTCTCACTGAGGATGACATTCTTGTGCCGTTCTCTACGGTTGGCGATGAGGGCAAGGAAACCGTATGGGATATGATTAATATGATGCGTGCGGCGGAAATGTTTGATGAGGATAGCGAAGATGAAGAAGTATGACGGATGGCTGATTGTGTCCGATATGGACGCTACGTTGCTTGATGAAAATAAGCAGATAAGTGCAGAAAACAAACAGGCAATTGATTATTTTATTGAAAATGGTGGATTGTTTACTGTTGCTTCAGGAAGAATGGCGACAGAGGTGAAAATGTATTTTGATACATTTTCTGTAAATGCTCCGGCTATTCTCAATAACGGTGCTCAGATACATGATTTTAAAAACGATATTGATCTGATGTTAAAATGCATTGAGGAAGACAGAAAGGACAGCGTAAGACGTGCGTATGAAAATATTTCTGGTGTCGGAATTGAGGTCTGTACAGCTTCTGATAATGTGTATATATACCGTGAGTGCAGTGAGACGGGAAGATATAAAAAACGTAACGTAACTGTTAATTACGGAATGAATGAACAGGCATGGTCAGATAAATGGATAAAAGTGCTTATCATTGGTGAAAAAGAACAGCTTGATGCAGTTGATCCAGTGTATAGGAGTATGTATGATAAAGGATACGTTGTACGAAGCGGCGAGAATTACCTTGATATTGTGGCAAATGGTGCGTCAAAGGGTAACGCTCTTACGGTTTTGTTTGAACGTATGGGTGTAAAACGTGACCACGTAATTGCAGTGGGTGATAACATGAATGACATTTCAATGATTTATGCTGCGGGAATAGGTGTTGCTGTGGAAAACGGCGTTGATGAACTTAAAAATGCAGCGGATATTATTGCGCCACCGCATACGGAACCAGTAGTGAAATTTGTTATTGAAGAAATTATTGATAAAAGAATATAAAACACAACGCAGTTTGGTAACAAGCTGCGTTGTGTTTTTGTATAAAAAAATCTTTGATTATAGGTAAACATGCCTTAAAAAATGTCATATTATGTAAAAGTATATAAAATTGAGTAATTTTAAACAATTTTTTTATTAAATTTTCAAAAAATATTTGCATTTATCATATATTTGTGTTAAAATGATTGTATGGGTTGTTGTAGGCAGATGTAAAGGGTTGCTAAAAGGCTGGGTTTACATGGCTTATTAATTCATGTAGACTTTTTTTGTATTAAAAAAGTCAAACCATTATAGAATGTTGTTTTTAGATAAGGGGACGTTAGGGTGAAAAGGAAAATATATTTGTCTTCGCCGTGCATGAACGGAGAAGAACAAAAATATATAAAAGAAGCATTCGACACAAATTGGGTGGCACCGTTAGGAAAAAATGTTAATGAGTTTGAAAATGATATTAAGAATTATATAGGCACAAAAGGTGCAGTGGCAATGAGTGCAGGCACTGCGGCAATACATATGGCACTTCGTGCTCTGGGAGTTGGGAGTGGGGATGTAGTATTTTGTCAGTCAATGACGTTTAGTGCAAGTGCGAATCCGATTGTATATCAAAATGCCACTCCTGTATTTATTGACAGTGAGCCTGATACGTGGAATATGAGCCCGGAGGCGCTTAGGAATGCTTTTGAAAAATATCCTTCGCCAAAGGCTGTTATTGTTGTACATCTATATGGAACTCCTGCAAAGATGGATGAAATTATTGAAATATGCAAAGAACACAACACTCCGATTGTTGAAGATGCAGCTGAGGGACTGGGCGGAGAATATAAGGGAAAGAAACTGGGTTCTTTGGGTGAGTATGGTATACTGTCTTTTAACGGAAATAAAATTATAACAACATCAGGTGGCGGTATGCTTGTTGGTAATGATGAGGAAAGACTAAAGACTGTTCTTAAATGGATTACACAGTCACGTGAACCGGCTTTATGGTATCAGCACGAAGAGTTGGGATACAATTACCGTATGAGCAATATAGTTGCCGGTATAGGTCGTGGTCAGATGACTGCACTTGAAGATCATGTTGAACAAAAAACAAAAATTTTTAATAAATATGAAGACGCATTTAAAGATATTCCAATTACAATGCAACCTTGTGAAGAATGCACTGCACCAAATCATTGGCTTAGTGCTGCTACCGTTGATAAGGGTTGCGATGTGAACCCGTTTGAAATAATGGAAAAACTTAAAGAAGAAAATGTTGAAACACGTCCTATCTGGAAACCGATGCATATGCAGCCGTTTTATGCAGAATGTGATTATTTTGCTCATAATGAGGACGGTTCAAGTGTAAGTGAAGACATATTCAACAGAGGAATATGCTTGCCAAGTGATTTTTATCCTCAGATGACACATGAGGAACATGACGAAATTATAGAAATCATTAAGGAGATGTTCTGATGTACAGAAAATACATAAAAAGACCAATGGATTTTATTTTATCGTTGTTGGCAATTATCGTTTTATCTCCGGTTTTGGGTGTGACGGCTTTATTGGTCAGAATAAAACTTGGAAGCCCGGTTCTGTTTTCGCAGGAACGTCCGGGTAAGGATGAAAAGATATTTAAAATGTATAAATTCAGAACCATGACGGATGAAAGAGATTCAGATGGGAATTTATTGCCGGATGAAGATAGACTTACTAAGTTTGGAAGGATGCTCAGAAAGACCAGTCTTGATGAATTGCCCGAACTGTTTTGCATTTTAAAAGGCGATATGAGTATTATTGGTCCCAGACCGTTATTGGTGAAATATCTTGAACTGTATGACGAAAATCAAAAACGTAGACACGAAGTAAGACCGGGACTGAGTGGTCTTGCTCAGATAAATGGTCGAAATGCCATCTCTTGGGAAGAAAAATTTGAATGGGATATTAAATATGTTGATAATATCACATTTATAGGTGATATTAAAATCATTTTGGTTACATTGTGGAAAGCTTTTGTGAAAGAAGAAGGAATAAACGCAGAAGGACATGCTACAATTGGTGAGTTTATGGGAAAGCAAGTAATATGCGAAAAGAAGTAATTATTATTGGAGCAAGCGGTCATGGTAAGGTGATTGCTGATATAGTAGAAAAATCAGGAGATACTGTATTTGGATTTTTGGATGATGATCTTTCTAAAAAAGGTGTTATTGGGAAAATAGAAAAATGTACACAATATTCGGATAAATTGTTTATTATTGCAATAGGAAATAATGAAATACGGAAAAGAATTGCTATAGAATATCCTAATATCAGATATTATACAGCAATTCATCCAACAGCGGTTATTGCAAATGGTGTAAATATTGGAAAAGGAACTGCTGTTATGGCAAATGCAGTTATAAATTCAGAAGCAAGTGTTGGAGAACATTGTATCATCAATACGGCGTCGGTTGTGGAGCATGAGTGTGATTTGGGGAGTTTTGTGCATGTTTCGCCGGGAACTGTTTTGTGCGGTAATGTCAAAATAGGAGAAAGTGCACATATTGGAGCTTCGGCTGTTGTACGGAATAATATTTCAATTACTGCAAATGTGACAGTGGGCTGTGGCAGTTGTGTAGTAAAAGATATATCAGAACAGGGTACATACATTGGAATACCTGTAAAACGAATATAAAGGATTTGGATGGAAATCGGCATGAAAAAAGCTTTAATGTTGGCATCTGTTGCATCGATGATTGAAAAATTCAATATGAATAATATTGAAATTCTTGAAAATGAGGGGTATATAGTAGATGTAGCGGCAAATTTTGAGTTTGGGTTAGTTTCTTCAAAAGAGCATGTAGATAATTTTAAACAAGAACTTTTAAAGAGTGGAAAAACTGTGCATGAATTATCAATTCCGAGAGGGATAAGTAATATTTCAGCAATAATTAGTGCATATAAAAAAGTAAAATTGATATGTGATAAAAACAAATATGACATAATACATTGTCATTCGCCGATTGGTGGAGTAATTGCTCGTTTGGCGGCGAGAAAATCACGAAAAAACGGTACGAAAGTTATATATACAGCACATGGTTTTCACTTTTTTAAAGGTGCTCCTTTAAAAAATTGGCTTATATATTTTCCGATAGAGTGGATATGTTCCTTTGTTACAGATGTGCTGATAACGATAAATAGTGAAGACTATAATTTTGCAAAAAAGCATATGCATGCTAAAAAAGTTGAGTATGTTCCAGGTGTTGGTATTGATACTAAGAAAATAAACTCTATTGAAATAGACCGAGATAAAAAACGAGAAGAACTGGGAATACCAAAAGATAATATTGCAGTTTTATCGGTTGGTGAAATAAGTCATAGAAAAAATCATGAAGCAGTAATTAATGCTTTGGCTAAATTAAATAACCCCAAAATCCATTATTACATTGTTGGAACGGGGATTTTGAAAGAAAAACTTATAAATTTAGTGGCAAAGCTACAACTTGAAGAGTATGTTCATTTTATGGGATATAGAACAGATATTTATGAGTTATGTAAGGCTTGTGATATATTTTGTTTCCCATCTTTGCAAGAAGGATTACCTGTTGCACTTATGGAAGCAATGAGCGCGGGAATGCCAGTTGTTTGTTCAAAAATAAGAGGTAGCGTGGATCTATTAGATAGTAAAGGTGGCAGGATGTGTTTACCTAAGGATGTTAACTCTTTGGCTGAAAATATCGAAGTATTAGCTAACAATGAAAAACTACGTTGGCAAATGGGTAAATATAACAAAAAGGCTGTAATAAATTTTGACATAAAAAATGTGCAGACATTTATGCAGAAAATATATGAAAGGGTCTAATGCGATAAGGAGAAAAAATGAAAAAACCATTAGTTAGTATTATAATTCCGGTATATAATGGTTCAAATTATTTAAGGGAAGCAATTAATAGTGCTTTAGCGCAGACGTATAAAAATATTGAAATAATTGTAGTTAATGATGGATCAAACGATAATGGGGAAACAGAGAGAGTCGCTTTATCGTATGGTGAGAGGATACGTTATTTTTATAAAGATAATGGTGGGTCATCTTCTGCTTTGAATTATGGTATACAAAAGATGAAAGGGGATTATTTTTCGTGGCTTAGTCACGATGATATGTACAAGCCTGACAAAATTGAAAAGCAGGTTCAAAAAATAAGCGCTGTAATCCACAAAAAACAAATTGTTATATGCGGATTTGAGTTAATTAATGTTACAGGAGAACATATTCCGTATCCTAAAAAGCAACTTGATGGCAATTTCACATATGTTGAAATGTTTAATAAATTGACAAGTGGTTATGGAATTAACGGATGCGGTGTATTAGTTCCTAAAGAAGTAATGAATGAAGTCGGTTTCTTTGATGAGAATTTCAAATATGTGAATGATACAGATTATTGGTATAGATTGATGTTAAATAAATGCCATTTTACTTGTTTTGATGAGCAACTTGTTTTATCAAGAGTGCATAATGAACAGGTGACTATAAAGAAAGCTGAACTTTTCAAAACCGAAAGTATAATCATGTCAAGAAAAATATTTTCGCAAATGTTTGAGGCGTTTGAAAGTAATTTAGATATAATTAAGTTATATCTGAGGTTTGTGATTAAAAACGGTGAACTTAGTGTTGCAAATGAAGTAATTTACGAATTGAACAGACGTGGATATAATCAATATAGGATTCAAATTTATTTATTATTTGTATATGGAAGAATTATACGATTGTTAAAAGAAATATATAAAAAACTGTTTTTCAGGAGGTAGTATGAAAGTCGTACAGATTAATTCAGTCTGTCATTCGGGAAGCACAGGACGCATTGTAGAAGAACTGTCACAAGCAATGAATAAGAATGATATAGATAATATCATTGCATATGCAGATGGTTTATGTGAATTGAAAAATGCAATTAGAATTGGGAACAATTTAGATCATAAATTGCATGCTTTGTTTTCGAGAATATTTGGTCTACAAGGTTATTTTTCCTATAGAGCAACCAAACAATTTTTGAGATTTTTAGATGAGTACCAGCCAGATATTATTCATTTACACAACTTGCATAGCAATTATATAAATCTTCCTTTGCTTTTTAAATATATTTACGAGAATAATATTGCTACGGTTATTACTTTGCATGATTGTTTCTTTTTTACAGGAAAGTGCGTTCATTACACTATTGCAGGGTGCAATAGATGGCAGAGAAAGTGCGGGAAATGTCCGCAGCTTGAGTTGGGAAATGCAAGTTGGTTTTTTGATAGGACTTCCAAAATGCTTAATGATAGAAAACGTTGGTATCAGATGTGTAGCCGATTAGGTATAATTGGGGTTTCAAATTGGATTACAGGAGAAGCTCAAAAATCTGTTTTAAGAGTTGCGAATAAAGTACAGACAATATATAATTGGATCGATATGGATGTTTTTTATCCACATAAATCGGATATACGTAAAAGATTAGGAATAAGTAATAAATATTTGATTTTAGGTGTAGCGAGTCTTTGGGATTATACAAAAGGGATAGATGATTTTAATCAGATTGCTGACATGCTGGATGATAGGTTTAAAGTAGTGATTGTTGGGACGTGTAAAGAAAAATTAAATAATAAAATTTTAAAGATTAGCCAAACGGATGATATAGATATGTTGTCTGATTTATATGCGGATGCGGATGTTTTTTACAATCCTACAAGAAGAGAAACTTTCGGAAAGGTTACAGCAGAAGCTTTGGCGTGTGGTACTCCGGTGATAACATATGATACTACTGCATGTACGGAACTTGTTGCGGATAATTGTGGTTATATTGAAAAAATAGAAGATATAAAAGCGGTTTATAATGATATTATGAAGATTATAGATAATAATATTGATTATAAAACGCACTGCAGAGAGTTTGCGAGGGATAATTTTGATAAAGAAAAGTGTTTAAATCAAACTATTGAATTTTATAAAGAACTATTAGATGATTAAGGTGAGAAAGAGTTATGACAATATATTGGGCTTTGCCTATATTTGCAGTTGTATTTTACTGGTTATGTAAAATGACTGCTAAAAATGGACACAGGCATATGCAGATACAGATTCAAAATAGTGATATAAAGGCATATTTTATTATTATGTCTTTGTTTATGATTGTAATAATTGGTCTGCGCTCTGAAAATGTCGGTATTGATTCAAGCAACTATTATAATATGTATAAAGATATGTCAAGAGAGGACTTTTCGTATATATTCGAACCGGATGTTAATGACAGAGGATATTTTTTTCTGACCATTTTAACTAATAGATTGGGACTAAACTTTTATGCATTTAATATAATTTATGCGGTTTTTAATGTAGGGGTTATTTCATATCTGATTTATGAATATTCAGATATGCCATGGCTTAGCTATTTACTATACATATTTTTTGATTTTTTTATACTGGAATTAACCATGGTACGTCAGACATTAGCTATGTCGATTGTAATATTAGCAGTATTAAAAGATAAAAATGAAACGTTATGGGATTTTATAAAGTTTGCAATTATTGTACTGTGTGCATCTACCATACATACTTC
>JAXJRQ010000105.1:0-3038 GCA_036310525.1 Clostridia bacterium | reverse complement strand
TGTGGGCATCCGCCCCTACAATATCATAATATCTATCTCACTGATAAATTACAATTTATAAAAGAGGCATACCTATGAAGAATAAAGATTTTATTGAGGGAATACGTGACGGTATTCCCATCTGTTTGGGCTACTTTTCGGTCTCAATGGCGTTCGGACTCACTGCGGTACTGCAGGGAATACCCGTATGGGCGGCAATACTTATATCGCTCACCAACGTCACAAGCGCCGGTCAGTTTGCCGGTATAAACATAATGGTTGCAGGAGGTACATTCGCCGAGCTTGCAATAACATCGCTTATTATTAATATAAGATATTTTCTTATGTCGCTTTCCGTTTCGCAAAAGGCAGACAGTAAAATGACCATTTTGCAAAGAATGGCTGTTTCATTCGGAATAACGGACGAGGTTTTTGCTGTATCCATGCAGAGAATGAAATCGCTTTCGGCAGTATATATGGCAGGCTTAATTTTAACTCCCGTCATAGGCTGGACAGCAGGAACAGCAGTGGGCGCACTTGCAACAGGATTTATGCCAAAATCGCTTTCAAGCGCCATGGGAATCGCACTTTACGGAATGTTTATTGCGATAGTCATTCCGCCTGCAAAAAAGAATAAAAGCGTATTGTTTGCAGTAATACTTGCAATTGCATCAAGCATAGCGTTTGAATATCTTCCGATTCTTGATAAAATCTCAGGCGGTTGGTCGCTTATAATAATTACACTTGCGGTAAGCGCTCTTGCCGCAACACTGTTCCCCATCAAGGAAACGGGAAAGGAGCAGAAAGAAAATGAATAACACATATATTTTTGCATGCATAGCCGTAATGGCACTTATTACATATCTGATACGTGTTTTACCGATGGTAATTTTCCGCAAAAAAATCACAAACGTATGGGTGCAGTCTTTTCTGCACTACGTACCGTATGTGGTTTTGTCGGCAATGACTTTTCCGGCGGTTTTTTCAAGTACGGGTTCGGTTGCCGGTTCAGTTGCCGGATGTATTGTTGCGGTAATTCTTGCATATTTTGAAAAAGGACTTCTGACGGTTGCTGTCGGAGCCGCTGCTGTTGCTTTTTTGGTACAGCTTATATAACATAATGTTTTTTTTATCGTAAATAACCTTTTTTTCGTTTTTATGCCTTAATTATTGAATTTATCATATCAAACTGTTATAATTGGATTTGAAGATTTCTTAAAGAGGTATGAAAAAATGAACTTCGGGCAAATTATTCTTATATTATTGGTCGGTCTTGGCGCAAGCTTTGTACAGAGGGTGTGCGGATTCGGACTTGGTATTTTCGCCATGCTGTTTCTGCCGCATTTTATCCCTGACCATACTGCGGCTGTCACAATATCATGCTTTTTTTCCTGCATTACCACTACATATAATTCTATAAAATTCAGAAAAAACATACCCTACAAAACTGTTTTTCCGCTTCTTGTCGCTTCATTTGTTTCTATCCCGATAGCAGTTTACGGCTCTGTCTATATTTCAGGAGATGTTTTTAAAATTATCTTAGGCATTGTTCTTATTATACTTAGCTTTTACTTGTTATTTTTTAATAGTAAAGTTAAAATTAAACCATCAGTAAAAAATGGTCTGATTGCAGGCACTGCCGGAGGAGTTCTCGGCGGACTTTTCTCAACAGGCGGTCCTCCTGCTGTGCTGTACATGACATATGCAGCTGCGGACAAGCTTGCATACTTTGCCGGACTTCAGTTCTATTTTTGTCTGACCAACTACTATGCAACGTTATTCCGTATCACTTCAGGTATTGTCACACTTCAGGTTCTTATTTATACCATCATAGGTCTGGTTGGTTGTATGATAGGCGATATATTGGGAAAACAGGTTTTTGATAAGCTGGATGCGGTAAAATCCAAACAGATAATATACATAGCAATGATAATAAGCGGAATATTAATGCTTTTATAAGAAAAGGAGAAAAAAATGCTTTTATACATAATAAGACACGGAGACCCGATTTACGAAACAGATTCTCTCACACCCAGAGGCAAGCTTCAGGCAGAAGCTGTCGGAAAGAGAATGTTTGATGCAAAAATTGACAGAATATTTTCATCACCAATGGGCAGAGCTCAGGAAACCGCAGAGCCCGCATGCAGACTGTTAGGTCTTGAAAAAACTATTGAGCCATGGGCACACGAAATTGAAGAAGAGCGACTCACCCCTTTCCCCGACGGAATAATGAAGTCCGTCACAATGGTTCAGAATACATATTACAGATCAGACGGAAACATTGATTTACCTTACGAAAAAGGGTTTGAGTGCGTAGGATTTAACGAATCTCAGATGGAACAAAAGGTAAAGTCTATTGCTGAAGGCGGAAAAAGCTTTCTTGAAAGACTGGGATACAGAGAGGAAAACGGTGTTTACCGTATTTTACGAAAAAACGAAGAAAAGGTTGCGCTCTTTTGCCACTACGCATTTGCAAAATCGTGGCTCTCTACCCTACTGCATATCCCCATTCATATTATGTGGTCATCGTTTGATTATACACATACCGGCGTTACTGTTGTGGAATTTAAGAACAATGAAAACGGCATCACTGCTCCTAAATGCCTTTGCTGGGGCGATGTTTCACACCTTTACGCCGCAAACCTTGATTTGATTATTAATAATGATGTGGAAATATAAATTGTAATTTATCGGTGAGATAAATAATCGAAGTGAAAGGCTTCCCCTTGAGGGGAAGCTGTCACCGAAGGTGACTGATGAGGTGTAGGTTGCGACAGCAACCGTTACAATTTAAACATTTCCACCTCATCCGAGTTGCTACGCAACCCACCTTCTTTTGCGACGGCGTTTGTTGCTATGCAACACGCCTACACCGCAAGCGGTGTTGACCTCAAGGGGAAGGCTTGCGGGTATATTGTAAACACGCCGATAAATTACAATTTGAATATTCCAACTGCACGGCTGAGGAAAATTTTCGCAGGTTGTTGCTTTGCAGTGAGGGAGCTGTACGAGTGTACTGCCCCGAGCGAAAAGTAGTAAGATGCGGAAATTTAACCAGC
>JAXJRQ010000104.1:0-25116 GCA_036310525.1 Clostridia bacterium | reverse complement strand
TCTCTGTGCCCTCCCGTGCACAAACATATTTCGGGAGGGCACAGAGACCCTCCCCTACAATAAACAAATTTAACCAGTCGCATAAATTACAATTTATGTGACAGAGGTTAACAGTGAAAATCATAAATAAATATTGTTTTTGGGTACAATAACTGATATAATAAATATATTAAAAAGTAAAGGCAAATTTAGAAATGGAACAATTAAAAAGAAAATCCTTTAAAATACTTGAATTTGATAAAATACTTGAAAAGCTTTCTTCATACACTGAAAGCGAAAGTGTTAAAAAACGTATAATTGAGCTTGAGCCTTTTACAAACGTCGCAGCTGCAAAAGAAGCGCAGCGTGAAACGACGGAGGCTCTTGTAACTATGCTTAAATTAGGCTCACCGCCCGTTGAATTAACAACAAATGCGGTTACTGCGTTCGTGAAGCGTGCGGAGCAGGGCGGAATGCTCAGCGCAGGTGAGCTTATGCAGATTTCACGTCTTTTCTATGTATCAAGGCGCATGAAAGCTTACCTTGGCGAAGCATCGGATGAATGTACATTACTTCACGATATTGAACAGCAGATAATCACCGCAAAGTCAGTTGAGGATAAAATAAATCTTTGTATCGTGTCAGATACTGAAATTGCGGACGAAGCCTCGGGTGAGCTTGCGGCAATAAGGCGCAGAATACGTAACCTTAACGGCAAAATTAAGGATACTCTTAATAATATGATTCATAGCTCGCATTATAAAAAGTATTTGCAGGATGCGCTTGTAACTATGCGTTCGGACAGATACGTAATACCTGTGCGCAGTGAATACAAAAACGAGGTGCCGGGTATTGTGCATGATGCATCGGCAAGCGGTGCTACAATGTTTATTGAGCCGATGAGTGTTGTTGAATCAAACAACGAAATCCGTGATTTAAAAAACAGGGAAGAGCTTGAAATTGAGCGCATACTGATGGAGCTTTCGGCGCTTGTGGCTGAAAATTCGCATGCGGTATTTGTGGACTATTCATGCGTATTAAACCTTGATTTTATGTTCTGTAAGGGTAAGCTGTCGCTTGATATGAAAGCGACTGAGCCAAAGCTGAATGATAAGGGCATAATTGATTTTAAAAGAGCACGTCATCCGCTGATAAATCCCGATACAGTGGTTGCAAATGACATAAAGCTTGGACGTGACTATGACACTCTTGTTGTAACGGGCCCCAATACGGGCGGAAAAACCGTTACTTTAAAAACAATAGGTCTGTTTTCGCTCATGGCGGCATCGGGCTTGCACATAAGCACATCGGACAACAGTGAGGCGGCAATTTTCGAGCATGTGTTTGCAGATATAGGCGATGAACAGTCGATTGAGCAGAGTTTGTCAACATTTTCGTCGCATATGGTAAACATCGTGAAAATCCTTGAAAATGTAACCGATAATTCACTTGCACTGTTTGACGAGCTGGGCGCAGGAACTGACCCGACAGAGGGTGCGGCACTTGCGATTTCGGTGCTTGAATATCTGCGCTTATGCGGTGCACGCACTGTTTCAACAACGCACTACAGTGAATTGAAGCTGTTTGCACTTTCGACCGACGGCGTGGAAAATGCATCGTGTGAGTTTGACGTGGCAAGTCTTAAGCCTACGTATAAGCTGCTTACGGGCGTACCCGGAAAGTCGAATGCATTTGCTATTTCAAGACGATTGGGTCTTGACGAAAGAATTATTGAAAGAGCAAACGAGATTTTATCGGATGAAGACATTAAGTTTGAAGATGTCATAACCGACCTTGAACAGAGCCGTGTAAAGGCACGTACTGAGGCGGAGGAAGCGTCACGCATGAAGCGTGAGCTTAAGGCTTTGAGGAGTGAAATTGAAAAGGACAGAATTAAGCTTAAGGAAAACAAATCAAGAATACTTGAGGAAGCACGCAGAGAAGCGAAAATTATTGTAATGGACGCACGTGACGAGGCTAATGCGATTATAAAAGACCTTGAAAAAATGCGTCAGCAGGGAGTAACCTCGAAAAATCTTGACCAGAAGACTGCCAAAGCACGTGAAAAGCTAAAGACAAAGGAAGATACAATTGATGATGCAATGAAGCGTGCGGCTAAACCGAAGCAGACATTTTCCAATCCGCCGAAAAACCTTAAGGTGGGCGAAACAGTTAAAATCCTTGATATGAACGAGGAGGCATCTGTTCTTAAGGAAGCCGATAAAAACGGAAATGTGCGTGTTCAGGCAGGAATTATAAAAATGGACGTGCACATAACAAATCTGAGAAGAGTTGAAGATACCAAATCAAAACAGCTGGCAGAAAAGTATGTTAAAAATACACGTGCGTTTGAGTCGAAGACGAAGAATGTGTCAACTGAAGTTGACGTAAGAGGTCAGACTCTTGAGGAAGCATGGGACAATGTCGATAAATTCCTTGACGACTGTTACCTCGCAGGTATTTCGCCCGTCAGTATTATACATGGAAAGGGTACTGGTGTTCTGAGGCGTGGTATTCAGGAAAGCCTTAAAAAACACAAATACGTCAAAAGCTACCGAAACGGTAAATACGGTGAGGGTGAAGACGGCGTTACGATATGTGAGTTGAAATAATGGGTAAGAAAAAAACAGTAACAAATGCAATGCGCCTGCTTTCGGGTGCAAAAATAGAATATGATACATTTGAATACGAGTGTGACGAGGTGGGCGAAAATTTCGGTGAGGAAATCTCGAAAAAAACGGGTATTCCTCCCGAAAAGTCGTTTAAAACCCTTGTTGCAAGAGGTGACAGAAACGGAATAGTTGTTTTATGTGTCCCTGTATGCAATGAGGTTGACCTTAAAAAGGCGGCAAAAGTGTCAGGTAATAAAAAGCTTGAATTAATTCATGTGAAGGAGCTTTTGGGACTTACGGGATATATACGTGGGTCGGTATCGCCGATTGGTATGAAAAAGAAGTATCCGACATACATCAATGCTACTGCCTGCGATTTTGAAAAGGTTGCAGTGAGCGGCGGTATGTGCGGATATACCGTGATGCTCACACCAACGGATTTACAAAAAATCACGGATTGTGTATTTGAGGATATTATTAAATGAGATACGAAAGGATAAATTATTATGTCAATATTTAATGCGGCAGATATTTTACTGCCCCAAAATGCAGATTTACAAAAATGGGCGGTAGTTGCCTGTGACCAGTTTACGTCTGAACCTGAATACTGGGAAGCGGTCAAAAAGTTTGCGAATGATGAACCGACTACTCTTAATGTTATTTTTCCTGAAGTTTATCTTGAGGATGGAGAAGGCAATGAAAGAATAGCAAAAATCAATAAAACCATGGATGAGTACATTACAAGCGGAATACTTAAAGAGTATAAAAATACCATGATTTATGTCGAAAGAGAGCAGACAGACTCAAAAACAAGAAAGGGAATTGTGGGAACAGTCGACCTTGAGGAATACGATTTTAACAAAGGCTCACAATCAAAAATCAGAGCGACGGAGGGCACAATTCTTTCACGTATTCCGCCGAGACAGAAAATCCGTATAAATGCACCGATGGAGCTTCCGCATATTCTTATGCTTATTGATGACAGAACAAGAAGTATTGTCGAACCGCTTACGGATAAAAAGTCGGTATTTGAAAAGCTGTATGATTTTGATTTAATGCAAAATTCAGGACATATTACAGGTTATAAAATTGATGAAGAAAGTATACAGGACATTCTTCGTAAAATGGAAAAGCTTGAGGATAAGGCAGAGTTTGAGACAAAGTACGGTGTAAAAGATAAAGGCGTGCTTGTAATTGCGGCAGGTGACGGAAACCATTCTCTTGCAACGGCAAAGTCCTGCTGGGAGGAAATCAAGAAAGGACTTACCGAGGAAGAAAAGAAAACACATCCTGCAAGATTTGCTCTTGTAGAGCTTATGAATATTCACGATGAAGCACTTGAATTTGAGCCTATACAGCGAGTTCTGTTTGATGTTGACCCTGAAAAGCTTATGTCGGATTTCATGAATTATTATGATGAAATTTCATATGAGGATAACGGCGGTCAGAAAATCAGATATACATATAAGGATAAGAGCGGAGCTGTTTATGTGAAAAATGCACCATCAAATCTGAGTGTAGGCACATTACAGAAATTCCTCGACGAATATCTTGAAAAGAATGGCGGAAGTATTGATTATATCCATGGCGATGATGTTGTGTGTGCCCTTTCAAAGGAAGATGGAAGAATAGGCTTTATGGTGGATAGAATGGAGAAAAACGACCTGTTTACTACGGTAATCAAGGACGGCGCACTTCCGAGAAAAACTTTTTCGATGGGCAATGCCGCAGATAAACGTTTTTATCTTGAATGTCGGAAAATAAAATAATATGTAGTGAAAAATATCAAAAATTTGCTGATATATGTACCATACTTGACAAAATTCATTATTTTTCGGGTAAAATGACAAAATTACCTTGAAAAATATAAAGAATAGTATTATAATGGAAATAATGGTGTTATCACTTACTATGTAATAAATTTATGGAGGAATATATAATGAGTGCATTTATTGAAAATCTTAAAGCAAGAGCCAAGGAAGATTTAAAGACAATCGTTCTTGCAGAAGGTGAAGAATTAAGAACAATTCAGTGTGCTGATATTGTTAAAAAGGAAGGTTATGCAAAGGTTGTTCTTCTCGGAAATCCCGAAAAGATAAACGCAGTTGCAAAAGCTGAAAATCTTGATATTGACGGTATCGAAATAATAAATACCGAAAATGGCTGCGAAGAATATGCAAATGCTTTTTATGAGCTGAGAAAAGCAAAGGGTGTTACAATTGAGCAGGCGAGAGAAACTGTAAAGGATCCGCTTTACTACGGAAACATGATGGTTAAATTGGGTGATGCAGACGGTATGGTTGCAGGTGCTGTGAATTCATCGGCAAATGTTCTTCGTCCTGCACTTCAGATTTTGAAGACTGCACCCGGAACAAAGCTTGTAAGTGCATTCTTTATCATGAACGTACCCAATTGCGATTTGGGCAAGAACGGTGCATTCATTTTCGCAGACTGTGCACTTAATCAGAACCCGACAGCAGACGAGGTTTCGGAAATTGCAATCGCTTCGGCTAAGTCATTTGAAACACTTGTAGGCGGCGAAGCTAAGGTTGCAATGCTTTCATATTCTACATATGGCTCGGCAAAGAGTGAACTTGTTGAAAAAATGCAGGAAGCTACAAAGCTTGCTAAGGAAAAGGCTCCCGAGCTTGCGCTGGACGGCGAAATGCAGCTTGATGCCGCTATTGTTGAATCAGTAGGTAAGCAGAAGGCTCCTGAATCAACAGTTGCAGGTAAAGCAAACGTACTCGTATTCCCGAACCTTGATGCGGGTAATATAGGCTATAAGCTCGTACAGCGTCTTGCAAATGCAGAAGCATTTGGCCCTGTTTTACAGGGTATTGCAAAGCCTGTAAACGACCTTTCAAGAGGATGTACAGCAGAAGATATTGCCGGTGTTGTTGCAATTACTGCAATTCAGGCACAGAACTCATAATTATCTCAGGGAGGAATAAGTAATGGAAATATTGGTTATAAATGCGGGCAGCTCATCACTTAAATATCAGCTTATCAATACAGATACAAAGGATGTACTTGCAAAAGGTCTTTGTGAAAGAATAGGTATCGAAGGTTCAAACCTTCAGCATACAAACATGGTGGGAGGAAGCGAAAAGACAAAGATTGAAAAGCCTATGAAGGATCATGGCGATGCAATTCAGATGGTAATTGACGCTTTGATTGATGAAAAAATCGGTGTAATAAAGTCAATGGATGAAATCGGTGCTGTAGGTCACAGAGTAGTACACGGCGGCGAGGAATTTACTGAATCATGCCTTATCACAGACGCTGTTTTAAAGGGTCTTGAAAAGTGTACTCCGCTTGCACCGCTTCACAATCCTCCGAATATTATCGGAATTGAAGCTTGTAAAAAAATCATGCCCAATACTCCTATGGTAGCAGTATTTGACACAGCATTCCATCAGACAATGCCCTCTAAGGCTTATATGTATGCTCTTCCTTATGAATACTATGAGCAGTACAGAATAAGAAAGTACGGTTTCCACGGCACAAGCCACAAGTATGTTGCACAGGAAGCTGCAAAGGCTTTAGGTAAGGCTCCCGAAGATTTGAAGATTATCACATGTCACCTCGGAAACGGTTCTTCAATCAGTGCTGTTGACGGCGGAAAATGTGTTGATACCTCAATGGGCTTTACTCCGCTTGACGGTGTGCCCATGGGTACAAGAACAGGTGCAATGGACCCCGCTGTTGTTACATATCTTATCAATCAGGGCATGAGTGCGGCTGAGGTTGACGCTGCTATGAACAAGAAGAGTGGTGTTCAGGGTGTTTCAGGCGTTTCGTCAGACTTCAGAGACTTGTGTGCTGCAGCTGATGAAGGCAATGAACGTGCACAGCTTGCTCTTAATATGTTTGCATATCAGGTGAAGAAATTCATCGGTGCATATGCCGCTGCAATGAATGGCGTTGACGCTGTTGTATTTACTGCAGGTGTTGGTGAAAACGATTCATATACAAGAAGCCTTATCGTTGACGGTCTTGATTATCTCGGCGTTAAGGTTGATGCTCAGAAGAATGCTGTAAGAGGTACAGTTGATATTTCTGCAGCAGACGCAAAGGTTAAGACTCTTGTAATTCCTACCAACGAAGAATTGATGATTGCTCTTGATACAAAGAGTATTGTAGAAAATATGTAAAAAGAAAAGGTGTTGCATGAGCAACACCTTTTCTTTTAGATTGTCAAAACTCTGTTTTCGTCCTCAATAAGAAGAAGTATTTCTTCTTCACGTCCGTTGTCAGCATTTACATAGATAATGAAATTTTTATCATGGAATGTGCCCTTAAATTCATAACATAAAACTTCCTTCAAGCTATCCTTCGGAACAATGGCAAGTGTTGTTGCGCTTACCTCAAGGTTTGTTGAGATTTTGCTTTTTGCATCCTCCTGACTAAGCTTTGGTACAACGGAATCTCTGTATTTGTGGTTCATAAGATAACCCTTTGTTTCAATACCTACAATGTTTCCGCTATCAAGCGCAACTCTTATCTTTATCAGGTCGCTGTAGCAGATTATTCCGTCCTGCTCGTATGCAAAATTCAGCGTTGCAATACCGTTATCCTTTTGATAATAGCTTGCTTTCATATCGGTAAAGCCGTGGTTTTCGAGATATGAGCGTGCATTTTCGGTGGCAGTTTCTATGTCGAAATGCTCCTCATTAACTGTTACGTTTTTGAGCATATAAAGTACATATCCGCCACGTTTTGTGATGCTTATGCTTGTGTAGTTGTCAGCATCGTTTGTGCTGAAATTATAAGCATCAATAGCCGTGTTTTCCGTTTCGCCCATAAAGTTCAATTTCACATCTTTCCCGACAAACTCCTTTGCCTTTTTCAGTGCATCATCACGTGAAATTTCATCGGAGTTATTTATCATTTCCGATTGCTGATGCTCTATATGGTCGGAAAACGGCCCGTCGTATATGAGTGAGGGGTATTCTTCAAATGATTTTTCGATGTTTTCAAGGTCAGCCAAAATATCTCCGCCTGCCGCTTCGGCAGAATTAATCGTTCTTTGCGCCGACATATCGGAAAAACGTATTTCGCCGTTATAGAGCTGATTTTGAATGTCAGTAAGTGATTTTGTGAGCGAGGCGGCATATTCGTTCATTTTAGCAAGGTTTTCGTATTCTTCCTGTGAAATTTCTTCGCCGTTTATCATTGATTGCGATAAAACATAGGTGTAATCTCCTGCCTGTGACAAGAATTTTGCGGTGTTTTCAAGCTGAATTTCAGATGTCGGAAGCTGTCCTAAGCATGACTTGGCTTCGGCGGATTGCCTGAAAATATCACTTGAAAGCGTAGCAAGCTCGGCAGAGGATGAAGCAAGCTGTGCCTTTGAAAGAAGCGTGTCAATATCAGAAATATAACCGACCATTTCATGGAAAGCACGGTTATATTGATTTTCAAGATCCAATTCAAGCGCTTTTGCGTTTTTATTTAACGACAGCGCCCAAACAAGCGACGCAATCAGTGCGGCAATCAGAAGCGTATAAAGCCAGGTGTGTATATTTCTTGTTTTCTCCATAATTAATTACCTTTCCGTGTTATTTGCAAAAACGATGTTTGCCGATGGTGATTATATGAGGTCTTGACCATATCCAGGAATTTGTGGCTGTGTCAGGGTTAAAGTAGTATATTGCGCCGTAGGACGGGTCCCAGCCGTTCATTGCGTCACGACACGCTTTATAAACTGTAGAATCGGTTGCAATGGGAACATTTATCTGTCCGTCTGAAACAGCTGTGAATGCACCCGGTTGATAAATCACGCCAGATATTGTGTTCGGGAATGAAGAGTGCTTGACACGGTTTAGAATTACTGCCGCAACTGCAACCTGACCTTCGTAAGGCTCACCACGTGCTTCACCGTTTACTGCACGTGCAAGCAGCTGAGTATCTGATGAACTGTAGGCGTATACTGTCGGAGTGCAATATCTGCTCACGGCAGATATTGCGACAACGAGCATCATAATAATTGAAGTTATTTTTTTCACTTTGTTTTCTCCTTTATTTGTTTTGTGTGTTTATTTTTTCAAGGTAGTCAGAAAAATATGTATAAAAGGTAAAATTTACGGCGAAACTTTTATACAGAAAGGGTGAAGAACGTGAAAAAAGTAATGATTGCCTTGGTAATTTCCTTTGTTTTGACAAGTGCGATAAATGCGTATTCGGAAAAGGTTTGCAGTGAGATAGAAAACAGTATGATAAGACTGCATATAATTGCCAATAGTAACAGTGATAAAGATCAGAATATCAAGTTGAAAATACGTGATGAAATTTTAAAAGCCGAGGGTGAGAGACTTGTGGCTCAAACAGGACAGGAATGTGAAGGGACAGTAAAAGACAGACTCGATGAAATGGAACAGCTGGCTGAAAAAATACTTGCAGAAAACGGATTTTCATATGGCGCACATGCAGAGTACGGAAGATTTGATTTTCCTAAAAAGCAGTACAAAAATATGATTTTACCGCCCGGAAAATATTACGGAGTAAGGATTGTCCTTGGTGATGGAAAAGGTGAAAACTGGTGGTGTGTGCTTTATCCGCCGTTGTGTATGACAAACGGTAACGAAGCGGTGCTTGGCGAAAAGTCGCAAAAGCTTTTGAAGGAAAATCTGAGCGATGAAGCATATGAAATTATTACACAGACTGACGGTGAGGTTAATGTGAAATTTTATGTGGTTGAACTTGCGGGCGAAATAAAACAATACATGAAATCAATGTTGGAATAAGAGCGTTGTGCCGTAATATATTTGACGGCACAACGTTTTTATGTTATGATATGAAATAATCAGTACAGCCATATACTGATTAAACAGATTCGGACATCGGAGGAATTAAATATGTGGTTTGAAGAAAGTGTAATATATCAGATTTATCCGTTCGGCTTTTTCGGAGCACCCAAGCAGAATGACGGAGTTTTGGAGCATCGGATTTTAAAGCTTCGTGAATACATTCCGCATCTTGTAAAGCTTAATATAGATGCGTTGTATTTTTGCCCTGTTTTTGAAAGCAGTGCGCATGGCTATGATACCTCTGATTTTTCAAAAATTGATGTAAGACTTGGAACAAATGAGGATTTTAAACAAATCTGCAAAGAGCTTCATGAAAACGGAATTAAAGTAATTCTTGACGGTGTATTTAATCATGTCGGGAGAGATTTTTTCGCTTTTCGTGATGTGATTGAAAATAAATATAATTCTCAATATAAAGACTGGTTTTATATAAGCTTTGACGGAAACAGCAACTACAATGATGGCTTCTGGTATGAAGGCTGGGAGGGACATTTTGAGCTTGTAAAGCTTAACCTCGATAATCCTGATGTGAAGCAGTACCTTTTTAAGTGCGTTGGTGAGTGGATTGAAAATTTTGAAATAGACGGTCTGCGCCTTGATGTTGCATATATGCTGAATCGTCAGTTTATGCGTGAGCTTCGTGGTGTGTGTCTTTTGAAAAATCCTGAATTTTTCCTTGCAGGTGAAATGATACACGGAAATTACCGTGATATTGTAAATGATGAAATGCTTCACAGTGCTACTAATTATGAGTGCTTTAAAGGCATATATTCTTCCTTAAACAGCATGAATATGTTTGAGATAGGACATTCACTGAGAAATCGTTTCGGTAGCGAGGACTGGTGTATGTACCGTGATATGCAACTTGTGTCTTTTATCGACAATCACGATGTTACAAGAATTGCATCAAACCTTACAAACAAAAATCATATTCCGCTAGCGTTCGGAATATTGATGGCAATGCCCGGAATACCGTGTATATATTACGGCAGTGAATGGGGAATGGAAGGCAGAAAAGAGGACGGAGATGACGCTTTACGACCAAGTGTGGTGAAACCTGAATGGAATGAAATAACCGATTTTGTCAAAAAGACTATATCGGCACACAGGGACAGTAAAAGTCTTTGCCATGGCTCGTTTGAAATTCTGCACATGACAAACAGACAGCTTATTTTTGAAAGAAAATTTGAGGATGAGCGTGTGATTGTGATGATAAATGCGGATGAAGTTGAATATATAGCGCACTACAATGCAAATGCCGGCTGCGGTGTGGATATGATAAGCGGTGAAAGCTTTGATTTTGGCGGAGGAAGCGTACTTAAGCCGTATTCTGTTCAGTATATAAAGGTTCGGTAAGGGGAGAGTTTGAGAATGGTTATTCATCCGATTGAGCCGGTGTATAATGAAAATTCACGCATACTGATTCTTGGTAGCTTTCCGTCTGTAAAATCGAGAGAAGAGATGTTTTTTTACGGACATCCTCAAAATCGTTTCTGGAAGGTTGTTTCAGCGGTTTGCGGATGCGAAACACCGGTAACTGTCAGTGAAAAACGTGAGCTTTTGCTCGAAAATAATATAGCCGTATGGGACGTGATAGAATCGTGTGATATTTCGGGAAGTGCGGATAGCTCAATTAAAAACGTGAAAGCGAATGATATTACACGTATACTTGATAAAGCAAGGATTGAACAAATCTTTGTGAACGGGAAAACGGCGCAAAAATATTACAATAAGTATATTAAAAATACAATAAACCGTGATGCAATATGTTTGCCGTCAACCTCGCCTGCGAATGCGGTGAAGTCGCTGGAGCAATTGATTGCGGAGTGGAGTACAATAAAGAAGCAGATATGAAATATCTGCTTCTTTATTGTATTATATCATTCTGATATTATAATTTTCAAATAAACAGTTAATTTTTATCAGATGTTCTTTTAAAAGCTCATCTGACGGCAGAGTACTGTCTGACAATGTATAAAGCTTTGTTGCATCAAACAGCGCCAACAGCGGTGATTCTGCGTTGCTTATTATTTTTTTAAAGGCGTCGGTGTCTGTTTTATCGTAATTGATTGAGCTTATAATGTCAGATGTGCTTTTACTTTTTTGCGATGAATTTATATTCAGTGTACTGCTCACGGCGGGCAGAAGAAGATTTTTGATAACCTCGCAGTAGTGCGGTGAGCACTTATACAGTGCGCCCTCATATTCAAACAACGGCTTTATCACAAACCCGTTTCGGTTAATCAGCATATACTGCCCTGAGCACAGAGAAAATAGATTTGTAAAAATGTCATCCTGCATGAGCAGAAGATTTTCCATGCCGTTTTTGCTTATTTTAAAGCTCATATGCGGATAATTATTTATGATAGAAAGCTCATTTGCAAAAATAATCGAGTTATCCTGTATAGCATAAAACAGCGGTGAAGTATCGCTTGCATTATGATAAATAAATATCCTCTGGCGCATCGAATCCCATACAGCAAAAGACACCTCACCGCAGATATGACCGACACAGCTTTCGCCGTAATGTATGTATGAATATAGCACAATTTCAGCGTACGAGTTACCTGAAAAAGTATATCCGTATTTTATAAGTGACATCTTAAGCTCATCGGGATTTTTCAGATTGCATTTTCCTGAAATAGCAAATTCATAACCCTGAACCGTTCTCTTTAAGGCACCGTCATTGTCGGCAAAAACCGCATGCTCACCTATGTAGGTTTGATTTTTGGGGAGCATTTTTTCCGTAATTGTCCGCATAAGCAGTTCTTCTCTTATATAGTTGCGATTGAAATTTATAAATCCACAGAATTTTTGCATATAAATCCCTCCTGTAATATACTCATATATATAAGTATATTATGAAAAACTACAAAAATTGGTGAATATACTTGCAATCATGACGGATTTAATGTATAATGTACTATGTGATAAAAGGTGAAAAATTTAAACCTGTCTGAAAGGAAATGATATAAATGGATTTATCATTAAAAGAAATTGAACTTGCAGCCAAGAGGCTGGAAAATACTATTCACAGAACAAAAATCGAAAGGTCGACCACTTTTTCAAACATGTCAGGTGCGGAAGTGTATTTGAAGTGTGAAAATCAGCAAAAAACCGGTTCGTTTAAAATCAGAGGTGCGTCAAATAAAATTGCAGCACTTGTTGAAAGAGGCGAATTAAAGTCAGCTGTTGCATCTTCTGCAGGAAACCATGCACAGGGAACTGCATATGCATCGCACGTAAACGGAATACCTGCGACTATTGTTATGCCCAAATCCACACCTATTGCAAAGGTTGCGGCAACGGAAGGGTATGGCGCAAAGGTAGTGCTTCACGGCGATTGCTACGATGATGCATACAATAAAGCTGTTGAAATTGTCGAGAAGGAAGGCGCAACATTTATTCATCCGTATAACGACATTGAAGTTATGGCAGGACAGGGTACAATAGGTATTGAAATTTTAGAGGATTTGCCGACAGTGGATATAGTAATTGTACCAGCAGGCGGCGGCGGTCTTCTGGCAGGTATTGCGGCATGCATAAAGCAGATAAATCCGAGAGTGAAAATTGTCGGTGTTCAGGCTGAAGGTGCGCCGGCTATCTGTAAATCATTCAAAGATAAGAAATATACTACAACGGATTCAGTTGCCACTATCGCAGACGGTATAGCCGTTAAAAACCCGGGTGACCTTACGGTTGAACTTATAAATAAGTATGCGGATGATGTTGTGACTGTAAGCGATGCTGAAATTTCATCGGCTATATTGTTGCTTCTTGAAAGAAACAAGCAGGTTGTTGAGCCGGCAGGAGCAACTACTCTTGCGGCAGTACTTAACAATAAGATTGACGTTAAGGGTAAAAAGGTTGTGTGCGTGCTTTCAGGCGGTAACATAGACGTTTCATTTATACAGAGAATTATTGAGCTTGGTCTTGTATCACGTGACAGAAAGCTTAAATTCAAGACCACACTTCTTGACCTTCCCGGAAGCCTTGAGCATCTGTCGGGTGTGTTGAGAGAAGCAAGCGCAAACATCGTAATGGTTCAGCACGACAGACTAAGTGCCGAGCTTGACCCCAACGAAGCGATTATACATATCGCATGCGAAGTCAGCGGTAAGGAGCATGGCGAAAAAGTAGTTAAAACACTCGAGAAAAACGGTTATAAGGTTGTAAAAGAATAATTTTTGCGGGAGCTTAAATAACATGATTAAAAAATCCTTGATTTCCATTATATATGAATCGGCGTCAATTCAGCGTTGGAATGACCATATACGACCGAGAACGGGCTTTACCGAGCTTGACAAGCAGGCGCATAAAATGTTTTATGCATACGTTCTTGCAAAATGCGAGGGTAAGGGTGTTGATATGATTAAGCTTATTGAGGGTGGAATTTTTGAATTTTTCCACCGCAGTGTGCTTACAGATATAAAACCGCCTATTTACCACAAGCTTGTAAAGGAAAAGGGAAAGCAGATTGATAACTGGGTGCTTGAGCAGTTAAGGGATGATTTGTCGCATATTGGCGGCGGATTTTTTGAGCGTATGCAGAGGTATTATTTTGAGGATGATTACAGCAGTCTTGAAAAACAGATACTTCGTGCGGCACACTATTATGCTACTAACTGGGAATTCAACGTCATATATCCGCTTAATAAGCAAACCTTCGGTATTGAGCAGGTAAAGCTTGAAATGGCACAGGGACTTGCGGCATGTGACACATTTAACGGTTTCGGATATTTTGCAGGAAGTGAGTATCTAAGACAGTTTTTGTCGCTCTTAGGTAAGCTTCGATATCAGCAGCGTTGGGCAAAAGCGGCAAGAATGCCTGAAACATTTGTAATGGGACATATGATAGTTGTTGCGGTTATGTCGTATTTTATGACGCTTGAGTTGGATAATCCGTGCGATTTAAGAAGCATAAATAACTTCTTTGGCGGATTATTTCATGATTTACCTGAGGTTCTTACACGTGATATTGTGTCACCCGTTAAATCGTCGGTTGAAGGACTTGGAAGTATTATAAACGAAATTGAGGATGAGCAGATGGAGGAAATTATTTTTCCGCTGCTTCCAAAATCATGGCATGATGATATACGTTATTTCACAAAGGATGAATTTTCGTCAAAGATTGTAAATGACGGCAAGATTGAAATTGTGTCATCGGATATTATAAACGAAAAATATAACAGCGATGAATTTAACCCCATAGACGGTGAAATTATCCGTGCATGCGACCATCTGTCGGCATACATTGAAGCGTATCTGTCATTGTCGTACGGTATACGTTCGGAGCAGATGCAGAGCGGATATGACCACTTGACGGGTAAGTATGATAACAGACAAATCGGCGGAATTGATTTTTCTGTTCCGTTCGGATATTTTAAACTTGAAAAATGAAGAAACAAACTTTAGAAAATTATGAACAGACAAAAGACAAGGCTTTGCGGCTTCTGACGTTCCGAGCACATTCCGAAAAGGAGCTGTGCGACAAGCTTCGCATGGCGGGTGCAAAGGAAGAGGATATTGAACGCACGCTTGAATTTTGCAGAAGATACGAATTTGTGAATGATTTGCAGTATGCAAAGAGCAAGGCAAGGGATTTGAAAAATCTCAAAAAGTACGGTAAACGCAGAATTGAAGCGGAATTATATTCAAAGGGGATTTCATCGGAGGCTGTCAGTGAAGCTGTTGGTGAGCTTGAATTTGACGATGATATTTTGAAGATGCTTGTTGAAAAAAAGCTTGCAAATAATTTTGAGAAAAAAAGCATAGACCGATGTATGAGATATTTTCTGTACCGTGGCTATGAGATGAGTGACATCAGGAATTGTATTGAAGAGATAAAGGGAGAAACGGATGAATTTTAAAATCGGAATGGTGTCTTTAGGCTGTGCAAAGAATCAGACAGACGCCGAAATAATGCTTGGTATTTTGCTTGAGGATGGCTGCGAAATTGTGTATGACCCGTCATGTGCAGATGTGCTTGTGGTAAATACCTGCGGATTTATAGAATCCGCAAAGCAGGAATCCATAAACGCTATATTGGAAATGGCTCAGTATAAAGAGGAGAACTGTAAGCTTTTAATAGTTACAGGCTGCCTTGCTGAACGCTACAACGATGAAATCATGCAGGAATTACCCGAGGTTGACGCCGTTTTGGGTACGGGCGATTATGACAAAATTGCAGAAGTAATCAAAAAGGCGTTTGAGGGTGATAAGCCTGTTATATGCGGTAATAAGGACAGAACTCCCGAGGGTAATCTTCCCAGAATTCTTTCCACTCCTTCATATACTGCATATTTAAAAATCGCTGATGGCTGCGACAACAACTGTACATATTGCGCTATTCCGAGTATCAGAGGGCATTTCAGAAGCAGAAGCATTGAAGAAATAATGGACGAGGCGCAGAATTTAGCGCAATCAGGAGTTAAGGAGCTTATTCTGATTGCTCAGGACACTACACGTTACGGCGTGGATTTGTATGGTGAATATTCACTTGATAAGCTTTTGGAAAAGCTTGTAACAATTGAGGGAATAGACTGGATAAGAGTTCATTATTATTACACCGAGGCAATTACCGATTCTCTGATAGAAACAATGGCAAAGCACGATAAAATCTGTAATTATATTGATATGCCTATTCAGCATATAAACAATACAATTCTTCGCAGAATGGCTCGCAGAACAAAGCGTGAGCAGATTATAGAAAAGATTGAAAAAATCCGTGAAAAAATGCCCGATTGTACAATACGTACATCAATAATAACGGGATTTCCGGGCGAAACTGAGGAACAGTTTGATGAACTGTATGAATTTGTAAAGGATATACGCTTCGACAGAATGGGTGTGTTTGCATATTCGCAGGAGGAGGGAACTCCGGCGGCGGATTTTGAGGACCAGATTGATGATGCTGTTAAGCAAGAGCGTCTTGATAAGCTGATGACTCTGCAACAGCAGATTTCACTTGAACTTAACCGTGAAAAAATCGGAAAAGTGCTTGACGTGCTTGTTGAAGGCTATGATGAAGAAAACTTCCTCTTTTACGGACGCAGCAGAGGCGACAGTATAGAGGTTGACGCAACGGTATATTTCGGCACTGAAAACGAAGTAAGTGCCGGTGATATTATAAAGGTTAAGATACTTGCGGCGGATGAATATGACCTTACGGGTCAGGCTGTTTGACACTGAGGAAAGGAATGATTATATATGAATACAGCGAATAAGCTTACAATTTTAAGAGTTGTACTTGTGCCGGTATTTCTGGCGTTTATGATGATGGATGGCTTTGCATGGCAGATGGCGGCACTGATTACGTTTATTATTGCATCGCTCACAGATATGCTCGACGGTCAGATTGCGAGAAAATGCAATCAGATTACGACATTTGGTAAGTTTGCCGATCCGTTGGCGGATAAAATGCTTATAACAGCGGCATTTCTCGGATTTATGGCTCAGGGTGTTATTAATGTATGGGCTGTTATGATAATGCTCGTGCGTGAATTTATGGTATCGGGCGTAAGACTTGCGGCAGTTTCAGAGGGCGAGGTTATTGCGGCGTCGTTCTGGGGAAAATTCAAGACTGTATCACAGATGGTGGCAGTTATTGCGGCATTTCTTGTGCTTAATATCCCGGCAGTACCCGAAACTGCGGCATACATAATAACAAATGTGTTTGTATGGATTTCGGTGGTTCTTACAGTGTTGTCGGGTATTGATTATCTCGTGAACAACTGGGAATTAATGAAGCTTAAATAAATGGGGGAAAGAAAAATGGCAAATTGGATAAATGAACTGAAATTTGATGATAAGGGACTTATTCCTGCTGTTGTTCAGAACAAGGACACAAAGGAAGTCCTTATGGTTGCGTATATGAATGCTCAAACGCTTGCACAAACCGTTGAGACAAAAAAAGCAACCTTCTGGTCACGGTCGAGAAACGAAGTGTGGGTGAAGGGTGAAACATCGGGAAATTATATGTATGTTGATGAAATACGTGTAGACTGTGACGGTGACTGCCTTGTTGTATTTGTAACACCTGCAGGTGCGGCATGTCATACGGGAAACAGAAGCTGTTTCTACAGAAAGGCTGACGGCGATGTGCTTGTTGAAGCAGTTGACGGTGAAGAGCTTGCGGATGCTGTTTCGGTTGAACAGGCGGTAGTGCTTGACCGTAAAAAGAATCCTGAAGCAGGAAGCTATACAAATTATCTGTTTGATAAGGGTGAGGATAAAATCCTCAAAAAAGTCGGCGAGGAAGCCGCAGAGGTTGTAATTGCAGGCAAGAACCGTGACAAGGACGAAATTGCGTATGAAACTGCCGATTTGATGTATCATCTTACCGTTATGCTTGCAGATAACGATATGACATGGGACGATGTTTATCGTGAAATGAAAAACCGCAGATAATATTTTTGGTTTTAAGTAAAGACGGTTTTGCACTGCAAAACCGTCTTTAATATTACGGGGGAACTATGGGGAAAATAATTAATTTTGTGAAAAATGAAACGGTGCTTGTTATTTCATGGGTGCTTGCATTTGTTTCGATGTTTTTGGTTGTGCCTGATGCTGAATATGTGTCATATATAGATATGTACACTCTTATACTGCTTTTCTGTCTGATGCTTGCAATGGAAGGCTTCAGGGAGCAGGGCGTGTTTTCATGTGTGGGAAATTCGCTTTTAAAACGTGTACATACCATAAAACAGCTTGAGACGGTGCTGATATTTCTGCCGTTCGTTTTCAGCATGTTTATAACTAATGATGTTGCACTTATCACTTTTGTACCGCTGGCTATAGAAATACTTGTTATGGCAAAAGCCGAGGACAGACTTGTGTTTGTGGTGGCTATGCAGACCGTAGCGGCAAATCTTGGGAGTATGCTTTTACCGATAGGCAATCCGCAGAATATTTATCTGTATTCCTATGGCGGATATTCACTTGGAGAATTTGTGTCGGTAATGCTTCCGTATGCAGTAATATCGGCAATTATTATTGCGTTAATGATTGCAATGGGTCGGAGAAGTGAAAAAATCAATATTAAAAACAGTGATACGGCTGTCAAAAACAAAATCAAAATTATCATGTATGCAGTGATATTTACAGCGTCGCTGTGCACTGTTGCAAAACTGCTTAATGTGTATGCTTTGCTCGTAATTACGCTTATTGCGGTTCTTGTGCTTGACAGAGCAATTATTAAAAAGGCAAATTATTCATTGCTTTTGACGTTTGTGGGATTTTTTGTGTTTGTGGGCAATATGGGCAGAATAGACGCTGTAAAATCAATTTTACAGTCGCTTCTTGAAGGACATGAGGCTGTGGTTTCTATAATTCTCAGTCAGGCTATAAGCAATGTTCCTGCGGCACTGCTGTTGTCGGATTTTACCCAAAACTGCGATGCTCTGCTTATAGGTGTAAATATCGGCGGTCTTGGTACACTGATTGCGTCTATGGCAAGCTTGATTTCGTATAAGTATGTGTGTACGGAATTTCCCAAGAAGCATCGAACAAAATATTTTGCTTATTTTACAAAGGTAAATATTTTGTTTCTGGTAATATTAACGTCGGTATATTTTGTGATTAGATAAGGTTGTGAGGTATAGTATGAAAACAGCATATATAAAACATGTGCTTTCACTGCTGTTGTTTGGAACAAACGGCGTTGTTGCAAGCTATATATTACTAAGCAGTTATGAAATAGTATTTTTAAGAACGTTAATCGGAAGTATTCTTCTGATACTGATTTTTATGCTGTCGGGTGGAAAATTCACTTTTCTCCAAAATAAAAAGGACTTTTTATTTATCGCACTTTCGGGCGTGGCAATGGGTACAAGCTGGATGTTTCTTTATGAGGCATATAGTCAGATAGGCGTAGGAATATCCACACTGATTTATAACTGCGGTTCGGTTATAGTTATGATATTATCACCACTGATGTTTAAAGAAAAGCTTACATATCCTAAAATTACGGGATTTTTGCTTGTGGTTATAGGACTCGTGCTTATAAACGGCAGTGTGTCGGGTGAGGGCGTGAATGTATGGGGAATAGTGTGCGGCGGCATGTCTGCACTGACGTATTTCTTTATGGTTACGCTGAATAAAAAATCAAAGAAAATAGTCGGTATGGAAAATACCGCAATTCAGCTTACAATGGGTTTTGTAACCGTGGCGGTGTTTTTGCTCTTCAAGCAGGGACTTAAGGTGGACTTGACGGACGTCAATTGGTTTGCGGTGATACTGCTTGGTGTTATTAATACCGGTTTTGGATGTTGGCTGTATTTTTCGTCATTGTCGAAGCTTCCCGTTCAGTCGGTGGCTGTTCTGGGGTATCTTGAACCGCTGTCGGCGGTAGTGTTGTCGGCATTGGTTTTAGCAGAAAGAATGAGTACTTTTCAGACTATCGGTGCAGTGCTTATAATCGGTGGCGCAATGTTTGGCGAATTAGTGAAAAAGAATTAAAAAAATCCTTGCAATTGTATGAAAAGTATGCTATAATATTTAGGAATTGAATATGAAAGGCTATGAAGGAACAAAGTAGGCTGTATTTCGCCATTGAGAGAGCATGGGTTAGTGAGCTGAGAGCTTGTGCGGTAAGAGTGCAGTTGAAAATTCATTCCGGAGCTTTGCAGGTGAAGCAATATTTTTGTGTGTAGTCTGCGACGGGTAGTGCCGTTATACATAAATGAGTGCCGATATATATCGGAAGTCGGGTGGTACCGCGGAGTTTACACACTTCGTCCCTATTGGGACGAAGTGTTTTTTGTTTTATTGAATTAAGAAAGGAATGATTATCAGAATGAAACAAAAGCTTGAAGAAATCAAGGCTTCCGTAGAAGGTATTTTGCAAAATGCACAGGATATGGAAACCTTAGAGCAAATCAGAATCAAATATCTCGGTAAAAAGGGTGAGCTTACAGCCGTATTAAAGGGCATGGGCAAGCTTTCTCCCGAAGAACGTCCCGTAATGGGCGCTCTTGCAAATGAGATAAGAGAAAAACTCGAAAATGAAATTGAGGCAAAGAAAGCGGAAATAGGTGCGGCTATGGAAAAGGCACAGCTCGCTGCTGAAGTGCTTGACGTAACTATGCCCGGAAAGAAGCAGGCAAATGGCAAGCTTCATCCGCTGACAAAGACAATGAACGAAATCAAGGACATATTTATCGGCATGGGATTTCAGATTGCAGAAGGCCCCGAGGTTGAATATGACTATTACAACTTTGAAGCTTTAAATATCCCTCCGAATCATCCTGCACGTGATACACAGGACACTTTCTATATAGAAGACAACATCGTTTTAAGAACGCAGACTTCGCCCATGCAGATTCGTGTTATGGAAAAGACAAATCCGCCTATAAGAATTATTGCACCGGGCAGAGTTTACAGAAGCGATACTGTTGACGCAACACATTCACCTGTATTCCATCAGATTGAAGGTCTTGTAGTTGATAAGGGTGTTACTATGGCTGATTTGAAGGGAACGCTTGCAATGCTTGCAAAATCTCTTTACGGCGAACAGACAAAGGTACGTTTCAGACCGCATCATTTCCCGTTCACAGAACCGTCTGCTGAAATGGACGTAAGCTGTTTCGTATGCGGCGGTAAGGGTTGTAGTGTATGTAAGGGCGAGGGCTGGATTGAAGTTCTCGGTTGTGGTATGGTACATCCGAAGGTGCTTGCAAATTGTAATATTGACCCTGAAGTATATTCGGGATTTGCTTTCGGTATCGGTCTTGAAAGAATTGCTATGGGTAAGTATGACATAGACGATTTACGACTGTTCTTCGAAAATGACCAGAGATTTTTAAATCAGTTTTAATTGAAAGGGAGTATAGTGTATGAAATTACCAATGAGCTGGCTGAGTGATTATACCGATATATCGGGTATTACACCTCAGCAATATGCTGATAAATTGACAATGACAGGTTCTAAGGTTGAGGGCGTTGAAGACCTCGGCAAGGAGCTTAGCATGGTGGTAACGGGTAAGGTTGTTGAATGTGAACCGCATCCCGACAGTGACCATCTTTCCGTATGTAAGGTAGACGCAGGTACGGGTGAATTATTGCAGATTGTCTGCGGTGCGCCCAATGTAAAAGCAGGTGTAATTGCGCCTGTTGCATTAAATGGTGCCGTGCTTCCGGGCGGCGTGAAAATTAAAAAGGGAAAATTAAGAGGTGTTGAATCAAACGGCATGCTTTGTGCGCATGATGAACTCGGCATAAGTGAGTCGCTTTTGGGATATGAACCCGAATACGGCATTTTGCTTTTACCTGAGGACACAAAGTTAGGTGTTGATATAAAGGACTTGTTTGGTCTTAATGAGAATGTGGTTGAATTTGAAATTACATCAAACAGACCTGACTGCTTCTCTGTTATCGGTCTTGCGAGAGAAACGGCTGTATCGTTCAAAAAGCCGTTTACAATCCCCGAAGTGAAGTTTACTGAAAACAGCGAAAATATAAACGACACAATTTCAATCGAGGTTCTCGACAAGGATAAGTGTCAGAGATATTCTTCAAGAATGATTAAAAACGTAAAAATCGGACCTTCACCCAAGTGGATGCGTGAAAGACTTGAAGCGTGCGGTGTACGTTCGATCAACAATATGGTTGATATAACAAACTACGTGCTTCTTGAATACGGTCAGCCTATGCATGCGTTTGATTTAAGAGATTTAGAGGGCGGAAAAATCGTTGTACGTACAGCGAATGACGGCGAAGTAATTAAAACTCTTGACGAACAGGACAGAACTCTTACAAGTGATGACCTTGTTATCTCGGATGCAAAAAAGGCTGTTGCAATTGCAGGTGTAATGGGCGGATTCAATTCCGAAATCAAGGAGGATACAACTGCGGTTGTATTTGAATCTGCAACCTTTGATGCGGCGTCTGTACGTCTTACTGCACAAAGAGCAGGCTTAAGAACAGAAGCTTCATCAAGATATGAAAAGGGTCTTGATTATAATAATACCGTACCTGCACTTGAAAGAGCGTGTCAGCTTGTTGAAGAGTTGGGTTGCGGTGAAGTTGTAGGCGGAATGATTGACGTTATTGGAAACACTCCCGAAAAGAAAACGATAAAGTTTCGACCTGAAAAGATTAATTCCTTCCTCGGTACAGATGTAGCGGAGGATGAAATGGTTAATATTCTTACCTCGCTTGGCGTAGAGGTTGATAAGAAAAATATGCTCCTCACACCTCCAAGCTTCAGACCTGACCTTGAAGCTGAAGCAGATATTTCAGAGGAAATAGCACGTTTCTTCGGCTATGAGCTTATTCCGACAACTCTTCTTTCGGGTGAAGCAACAACAGGTGGTAAAAACGACGAACAGAAAGCAGAGGATGTAGTAAGTGAAGTTCTTACTGCTCAGGGTATGAGCGAAATTTACACATATACATTCACAAGTCCGTCAATATTTGATAAGCTGAATATTCCTGAGGACAGTGCTTTGAGAAATACGGTTAAAATCTCAAATCCGCTTGGTGAGGATACTTCAATAATGCGTACAACTACTGCGGCAAGCATGATTGAGGTTCTCGCAAGAAACTATAATTTCAGAACACCTACCGCAAAAATGTTTGAAATCGGAAAGATTTATATTCCGACGGAAAAAACACAGCTTCCCTATGAACCGAAAATCATCAGCCTTGGTATGTACGGTGATGTTGATTTCTTTGACATGAAGGGAATATGCGAGGCGTTGTTTGAAAATATGAATATTTCGGGTGTTGAGTACACAGCGGTAAGCGATAATCCGACATACCATCCCGGAAGATGCGCAAAAATCACTGTAAATGGCAAGGATTTGGGTATTATCGGTCAGATTCATCCGTCAGTCGGCAGAAAGTTTGATATTGATGCTCCATGCTATGTGGGTGAATTGAAGTTTGGCGAAATGCTAAAGTGCATGAATACGGAAATTAAGTATCATAAGCTTCCCAAGTTCCCGGCTGTTACACGTGACTTCTCAATTTTGATTGATAAGTCAACACCGGTTGCGGAAATTGAAAAGGTAATGCGCAAGGCATCAGGTAAGCTCCTTGAGGATTTGAAGCTTTCGGATGTTTACGAGGGCGCACAGATTCCCGAAGGGAAGAAGAGCGTAATGTACAAGGTATCGTTCAGAGCTTCTGACAGAAGCCTTACAGGCGAAGAAGCTGATAATCTTCATGCTAAGATTGTTAAAAATCTTGAAGGCAGCCTCGGTGCAGTATTAAGATAAACTATTAAAACAAATAAGCGTCTGCAATTTGCAGACGCTTATTTTGTTTTGTGATTATTCAGCTGAGAATGAATCCTTGCCTACTCCGCAGAGCGGACATTCAAAATCGTCGGGTAAATCTTCAAATTTTGTTCCGGGTGCTATTCCCATATCGGGAGCACCTTCTGCTTCGTCGTATACCCAACCGCATACGTCACATACATATTTCATGTTTCTTTCCTCCTTGTATTATTTAATTGGTTCAAAGTCAGCGGCGCCGTGCTTACATAGGGGACAGATAAAGTCGTCAGGCAACTCTTCGCCCTCATACACATAACCGCAAATTTTGCATACAAATCCTTTTTTACCTTCAACCTGAGGCTTGGGTTTTACATTGTCCTGATAATACGTATATGTCATTGTTTCGGCGTTTGTAATAACTCTCGATTCGGTAATCGAACAGATGAACATTCCGTGAGTATCAAGGTCAATATACTCATCAACCTTAAGCGACATAAACGAATTTATATATTTAGGTAAAAATGCAAGTCCGTTATCAGAACGCAGAATTTCAATATCATTGAATTTATCTGCAACACGTCCGCTTTTAAAACCGAAGTTTTCAAATACACTAAACGGTGCATCAACAGAAAGACAGTTCAAATTCATTTTGCCTGTCTGCTGTATAACGTGATGCGAATAGTTTTCCTTATTAATAGTAACAGCAATTCTGTTAGGTGTATTTGTGACCTGACAAACGGTATTTACAATCAAACCGTTATCCTTTTTGCCGTCGTTTGAGGTAATAACGTACAAGCCATAGCCTATATTAAACAACGCAGAAAGGTCGTTTTTATTTGCGGTTGAATCCTGCTTAGCAAGGTAGTCTTTACAAAGCTCATCTGCAAGCTTATTAAGCTCGGCTGTGCTTTCTTCGTTAAGTGCAGACATGATTTTGACTGTCGTATTTGCATATGTGAGGTTTTTGCTCTTCTCAAGCATGCCCTTCATAACCTTTGCCGCAAGCGGTGCCCAGCTTCCGTTTTCAATAAATGCAACGGTTTTGTTCTGGAAATTACGCTCTGTAAGGTGGTTTATAAACTCACGCATAAACGGGAAAATTTCAGCATTGTATGTTGTGGTCGCAAAAACAATTTTATTATATCTGAATGCGTCCTCAACAGCTTCTGCCATGTCGCATCTTGCAAGGTCGTTTACGACAACCTTCGGACATCCGTTTTCCTTTAATTTATCTGCAAGCTGTAAAACTGCCTTTCTTGTATTACCGTAAACTGATGTGTAAGCAATCACAATACCCTCAGTTTCCGACTGATAGCTTGACCATGTGTTGTAAAGACCAAGATAATATCCGAGATTTTCTTTAAGAACAGGTCCGTGCAGGGGACAGATAATTTGAATATCAAGTCCTGATGCTTTTTTAAGTAAAGCCTGAACCTGTGCACCGTATTTGCCTACAATCCCGATATAATATCTTCTTGCTTCACATGCCCAGTC
>JAXJRQ010000103.1:0-15469 GCA_036310525.1 Clostridia bacterium | reverse complement strand
GTGCTGTTGCGGAAGCACTTGAATGTAAGGTGGATTATATTGATGGATTAGTGATAATCAAGAGCGGAAACGATATAATAAATCTTACCATCGGAAGTGATATACTGACTAAAAACGGCGAAAACATACAAATGGACACTGCGGCAGTAATAATTTCTGACCGCACATTTATTCCAGTACGCTATATCGCCGAAGCGTTAGGCTATACAGTCAATTGGGAAAATATAAATTAACATATAAACGGCTGTTTTGCATCTGCAAAACAGCCGTTTAAAGTTATAAAATGGACATAAATTAGTATTTTTTAGAAACATAGTTGACAATTTCGCAATTTTAGGATAAAATATATAGCATAGTATTAAAATTAGTGGAGGTTTTTATTATGAAAAAGATTTTATCAGTTGTACTTGCTGCAATGATGTGCTTAGGCCTTTCAGCTTGCGGCGGAGAAAAAGCGACTAACGAAACAGAAGGTAAGAAGTTTGTTATCGCAACAGACAAGGGATTTAGTCCGTTTGAATTTCAGGATGCTCAGGGTAACATTGTTGGTATAGACATGGATATTCTTGCAGCTATTGCAAAGGATCAGGGATTCACATACGATCTTCAGTATATCGGCTGGGACGCAGCTATTGCTGCTTGTCAGGCAGGTCAGGCTGACGGTATGATAGCAGGTGCTTCGATTACAGAAGAAAGAAAGTCAACAGGCTGGACTTTCTCAGACGGTTATTATGACGCAACTCAGGGTATGGCTGTAGCAAGCGATTCAGACATCAAGGGCTTTGATGATATGAAAGGCAAAAAGGTTGCAGTTAAAAACGGTACAATGAGTAATCAGTACGCAGAAAGCATTAAAGATAAGTACGGATTTGAAGTTATCACATTCTCAACTTCACCCGATATGTATCAGGCAGTAATGGGTGGTCAGGTTGACGCTTGTATGGATGATACTCCGATTTTGAAGTACAACATCAAAACAGGTGAGCTTGATATGAAGTTTGTTGAAGGAACTGAAAATGAACCCGCACAGTACGGATTTGCGATATTTGATTCAAGCAAACAGGAACTTATAGATCTTTTCAATGCAGGTCTTAAGAACATCCGTGAAAACGGTGAGTATGACAAGATAATCGCTGAATATCTTGGTTAATAAAGAATTGTAAGGGCATTGGGAGCACCCGATGTCCTTATATAATTATTATAGGGGGACAGTTTTTAATGGTTCAGATTATGAGCGAATACGGTTCGCTGTTGCTTGCGGCAATGGGACAAACACTGCTGCTTGCTCTTTGCGGATTGTTTTTCGGATGTATTTTAGGTATATTTTTCGGTCTGGCAAGCGTTTTGGATAACCGTGTTACCAGAATAATTTCGACTGTATATGTAAACCTTATACGTGGAGTACCGATGATTGTACTTGCATTCTTTGTATTCTACGGAATTCCTTATGGACTCAAAATGATATTCGGCATAAAGTTTACTCTTTCAGCACTTCAGGCGGGTACAATTTGTCTGGCACTGAATTGCGGTGCGTACATGTCGGAAATAATTCGTGCAGGTATTCAGTCAATTGATCCGGGACAGATGGAAGCGGCAAGAAGCCTTGGTTTATCGTACTGGCGCTCAATGTTTCGTGTTGTTTTGCCTCAGGCTGTAAGAAACATGATTCCGAGTATTGTTAACCAGTTTATCATAACCTTGAAGGATACGTCCATTTTGTCGGTTATCGGATTTCCTGAATTGGTTAACAAAGCACAGAACGTTATTGCGATTAATTTCAAATCGTTTGAAGTGTGGGCAATTGTTGCTGTGATGTATCTTGTTATAATTTTAATCCTGCAGCAGGTTGCAAAGGCATTAGAGAGGAGATTGAACCGTGACCGTAAATAAGAATGATGTTAAAATTCATGTTAAAGACTTACATAAAAAGTTTGGACACAATGAAGTTTTAAAAGGTATTTCAATAGACATTTACGAAGGCGAAGTGGTTTGTGTAATCGGTCCGTCAGGCTCGGGAAAATCCACTTTTCTGCGTTGTCTGAACAGACTTGAAAATGCAACCTCGGGCGAAATTGTTGTTGATCAGTTCTGTATAAGCGACAAAAAGATAAACATTAACAAGGTTCGTGAGAACATTGGTATGGTTTTTCAGCACTTTAATCTGTTCGCAAACATGAATGTAATTGACAACCTTATGCTTGCTCCTGTTGATTTGAAGAAGGCTTCAAAGGCGGAAGCAAATGAAACAGCTATGAAGCTTTTGCAGACAGTCGGTTTGTCGGATAAAGCGCAGAGCTATCCGAATCAGTTATCCGGCGGACAGAAGCAGAGAGTGGCTATAGCAAGAGCATTGGCAATGGCACCTGATATTATGCTTTTTGACGAGCCTACAAGTGCGCTTGACCCCGAAATGGTCGGAGAAGTACTTGCGGTAATGAAACAGCTTGCAAAAGACGGTATGACAATGGTTGTCGTAACTCATGAAATGGGCTTTGCTCGTGAAGTTGCCGACAGAGTGATATTTATGGATGAAGGAGTTATCCTTGAAGAGGGTACTCCATCGGAGATTTTCTCAAATCCACAGCATCCGAGAACTATTGATTTCCTGAATAAGGTACTATAAAAAATCCAAGATGCATAATGCATCTTGGATTTTTTAATACACTTCTTTTTTTACTTGCTCACGAAATTTACGTGGTGTTATATCTTTGTACATTTTAAACCTTGATATAAAGTGGCTTGCAGAAGAAAATCCTGTTGAAAACGCAATTTCGGTTATACTTTTATCGGTTGAAATCAAAAGCTTTTCAGCTTCATTAAGTTTGATTGCAAGCAGGTAATCGTTAAAATTTTTACCGACAGATTTTTTGAACACATACGAAAAATGGTTATAGCTTAACCCGCAATGCTTTGCGGCTGCTTTTTCGGTAACTGTATCATAGTTATATGCCATATATGTGAGTGCATTTTTGATTTCATCGCTAAGCTGCATATCAACGGGAATAATACCGTTTGAGCGCCAGTATCTGAAAATACCTGCAAAAATTCTTAAAATATTGGAGCGTATAATAAGTTCATAGCCGGTGTTTTTTTCATTCCATTCCGACATCATTTCCAGGATCAGCGAATGAAGGTCTAGGCTTTTTAGCTCATTATCTTTAAAAATCTTTTGTCGTGAATTATCCGATAAAAACGGTATCACGTATTTAAGCTCAAAAAAAGCCTGTTCATCCGAATAGAGTATTTGCGGCAGGAATTTAATACATATGTATTTGCACTCCTCTATAAATACAAAGTCATGCAAATCCATTGAATTCAACACAACAAAATCTCCGGTAGTAAATTTGTGACATTCGCCGTTAATCCATATATCTGCATTTGCTTCAATTGCATACAACAGTTCAATATAGTCATGGTAATGATAATGCCTTGTTCCCGGATCTTTGTATGGCATTACATGCTGATACAGACAGTGTATCTGACTTTTTATTCCGTTTATCATAAAAGGCTTTTCACGGACTTGTTGCATAATATTACTCCTTTAAAATATAAATCGTAAAAATATGATATTTTTAACTAAAATTATTATATCACATATAAAATGAATATGCTATACTTTTTTTAGAAAATATCCCCAAAAGGAGGAAAAAAATATGTCTAAAAAATTAAAAGTGGGTATTATTGGTCTCGGTGGTATATGTAAGGGTGCACATATGCTGGGCTACAAGGAAATGGATAATGTGGAAATTGTTGCAGTGTGTGACATTCTTCCTGAAAAAATTGAAGCATACAAAAAGGAATTTGATATGCCGGATGTTTTGGCATTTACTGACTATAAAGACCTTCTTAATGTAGAGGGACTTGATTTTGTAGATATTTGTACGCCGAACTATCTTCACTCAATCATTGCGGTTGAAGCATTGGAAAAGGGTATTCACGTATTTTGTGAAAAACCGGATGCAGTGTCTGTTGAAGAAGCAATCTGCATGAAGGAAGCCGCTGAAAAATCAGGCAAGCATCTTATGGTTATGAGAAATAACCGTTACCGTGAGGGTGCAAAATATCTTAAGAGCTATATAGCAGACGGAAAAATGGGCGAAATATACTGCGGCAGATGTGGCTGGCAGAGAAGAAGAGGTATTCCCGGTAAAGGCGGTTGGTTTACTACAAAGGAACAGTCGGGCGGAGGTCCGCTTATCGACCTTGGTGTGCATATGATTGACCTTTCAATCTGGCTGATGGGTAATCCTACTCCAGTGGCTGTGTCGGGGTGTACATATACAAAGTTTGCCGACAGTGATGTTTCGGACTCAGTAAACTCATCATTTGGTGATAAAATCGAAAACGGAACTTTTGACGTTGAAGACCTTGCAATGGGCTTTATCAAGTTTGATAACGGTTCATGCTTGCAGATTGAATTTTCATGGGCATCAAATGTTGAAAAGGAATATAATTTTGTTGAGCTCCGTGGTACAAAAGCAGGTGCAACTCTAAGCAATTACGGCTTAAAATTGTTTACGGAAACCAACGGTTATCTTGAGGATGTTGAACCGAAGCTTCAGGAATCATGGGGCGTACACGGCAGAAATATCAAGCATTTTGTTGATGTTATTTCAAATGGTGCAAAGCCTGATTTTGAACCTGTTCAGGGTGTTAATATGATAAAGATTTTGAAAGCAATGTATCAGTCGGCAGAGACAGGAAAGGAAGTCAGACTGTAAGAAGGAGAGTTTAATTATGAAAGTTACTGTTTGGAATGAAAATTTTCATGAAAAAGAAATACCGGCTGTGACAGAATTATATCCGGGTGGTATTCATGGATATATCGCAAATTTTCTTAAGTGCGATGATGTTGAGGTAAGATGCGCTACACTTGATGATGAAGAATGTGGTCTTACAGAGGAAGTATTACAAGATACCGATGTGCTTCTCTGGTGGGGACATGCGGCACATCATCTTGTTCCTGATGAAATTGTTGAACGTGTTCATGAATATGTTTTAAGAGGTATGGGACTTATTGTTCTTCATTCGGGACATCATTCAAAAATTTTCAGAAAGCTTATGGGAACAACCTGTAACCTCAAATGGAGAGGTGAAGCAAGGGAGAGAGTATGGACGATTAAGCCGAACCATCCCATTGCAGCAGGTGTTGATGAAACCTTTGTGCTTGAGCCGGAAGAAATGTATGGCGAAATGTTTGATATTCCCGAACCTGACGAGCTTATTTTCCTGGGCTGGTTTAATGGCGGCGAAGTATTCAGAAGCGGATGTACGTGGGTCAGAGGTCATGGACGCATATTCTATTTCCAGCCGGGACATGAAACAAATCCGTCATATCAGAACAAAAATGTTCAGACTATTATCAAAAATGCAGTAAGATGGGCATGTCCGGTTAAGAAAAATATTGAACTTGTATGCCCGAAATTTGAACCGTTAGAAGGTTAAAGTGAATAAATAAAGCGATTTTGCTCTGCAAAATCGCTTTATTTGTCTAAATAATTTTCTTTGTATTTAAGCGGTGAAAAACCTGTCTTTTTGTGAAAAACCTGAATAAAATAGCTTGTACTGCAATATCCGCAGTTTTTTGCAATGTCATTAACCGAATAAGCATCAGATGCCAAAAGTGACAGAGCATGCTGAAAACGCACATTTTGCAGGTATTCTATCGGAGTAAGTGAATAGGCTTTTTTAAATTCACGCCTGAGATAAGATGCGTTTAATGGTAAAGAAGCTACAAGACGGTCAATATTAAAATCACTGTCGGTAAAATGTTTTTCTATTTCAGATTTTGCTTTTGAGATTTTTGGATTAATTTTAGCCTTTCTATCGCTCTTTAATTGTTTTTCTATTTCATAGAGTAATTTATAAAATAACGAATAACATTCAAAGTTATAAATATCATCAGCAGAATAATTTTCAAATATTTTATTAAATAGCTCCAAAATAATCGGATTTGGACTTTCAAAAGAAAACGGTTCGCTGAATGATGCGCTTTTAAGACAATCAAAATGTATGGCGATAATATGCGTATCTTCGAGTATTTGTGTTGTATAGCTGCTGTGCTTGGGGGTAAGGGTTATAAAGTCTTTCTTAGAAATTATTGTCTCATTATTTATGTTGATTTTTGCAATCCCGCTTTTTCTGTATGTAAGCGAAAGGAATGGTCTTCCATCAACTTCAACCGCATTGCTTTTTTGAGAATGTATATCATATGCGCTGAGTACCGTTATTGGCGATTTTGTTATATTTTTCATTTCTACCTCCTGAATTTTCTTTATTTTATCACATTTTAAAAATCAAATCAAGTATCGAAAATATAAATATGTACTGTTTTTTTGTGATTGACGCAAGTTCATATGAAATATATAATTATTTTGAAAGTTAATTTATATACAAGAAAGGAAATATCAAAAAATGAACGACTTAAAACAAAAAATTGAAGAATTTTCACAAAAAGAAGGCATTGACCTGATTGGATTTGCAGATAAATCAAGATTTGAAAATGTAGATATTCAGCACAATCCGTTTTCGATATTCCCTCAGGCAAAAACTGTGATTATGATAGGCAGAAGAATTTGCAGAGGTTCATTGCGTGGTGTTGAAGAAGGGACAAATTTCGGTGATTATCAGCTCTACGGAAAAAACTGGCTTGAGGATGAATTTCTGGCTTTGTCGGCGTATAATCTTACTAATTTTATAGAAAGCAACGGTTGGGAAGCAGTACCGATATTCCCGAATCCACCTGAAGTTGAGCCTTCGGGAATTGCTGTAGCGGAGGGTAAAGCAGCGCCTAATGTATATCCGGATTTTGACTATGCGGCAGTTGCTTGTGGTATTTGTACCATTTCATATAACGGTATTGTATTTTCAAAGAAGTTCGGATCACGTCAGCGATTTCATATGATTCTTACAGATGCCGAGCTTGAAAGTACACCGCTTCTTGAGGAAGACGTTTGTAATTTGTGCCGCAGCTGTGCGGATGCATGTCCTTTGGGAGCAATCAGTAAGACTGAAACAGAGGAAATAGAAATCTGCAATAAGAAGTTCACTGTAGGAAAAATCGACTATAATAAGTGCCGTATTTGTCAGAATGGTGCAGTTATAAACCGCTTTTCGGAAACAGCAAAGCCAGACAGAATTGCTGCACTTTGTAACCGTACATGTATGTGTGGTCTTGAGGAAAGAAAAATACTTGATAACACATTTGAAAACAAATTCCGAATAAGAGATACATGGAGTATAGGTGATGACAGTATGAGTGACAATCATTCTGATGAGCAGGCTAATGTTTTGGGCGGTGCATTTTCAAAAAGCGGAAAGAGAGGTCATTAAGTATGAAACTGACATCTCAGATGATTAAAGAAAAGGCAAAGGAACTGGGGATAGACTGTATTGCTATCGGTAACATAGAAAGATTTAAAAATTCACCTAAGCTGATGAGCCCAATATCATATTTTCCTGATGCAAAATCTGTTATTGCAATTGCAATGCCTATTCCGAGAGGTGCAAATCGAGGAATTGAAGAGGGAACACACTGGCATAATTATACATTTTATTCCTATAATAAGCTAAATGCGTTTTTCAGACCGATTAAAACGTATCAGCTAAGCTGTTTTATAGAGGACTGCGGTTATGAAGCGGTAGCACATTATCCTGCTGTACCTGAGGGTAACGGAACCACAAAAAAACCGGTGGCAGAGGGGAAATTGCCGCCTGATATAGTATGCAGTATACGCATGATAGCCGCAGGCTGCGGTCTTGGTGAAATAGGATGGTCAAAGGTGTTTCTTACAAAAAAATACGGACCGAGAGTAAGACTCGGACTGATTTTTACGGACTGTGTTTTAGAACCTGATCCGATTATGGATACGGGAACGCTGTGTCTCCATTGCGGAGCTTGTGCAAAAGGATGTCCGGGCGGTGCAATTCCTGATCCGAAGGATGAAAGTGCACGCATAGAAGTTGATTTTGGCGAAAAGAAGGTCTGGTTTGGTGATGTTCAGATGGGAAGGTGTACCTTGTCGCATCATGGTATGAATAATGAGTGTTCACCGTTTTTGAAAAAAGAATTTCCCAATATGGCTTTTGATGTCAGAAATTCGCAGATGACAGAGGAAGAAGCGTATATTTTGTGCTATTCACTTGCAGGAGCGAAATGGGGCAGAAAACCCGGTAATCACGCCGTTATGAATTATTATAATTACATACTTGAACATTCGGGATATTTTGCGATTTGCGGTGCAAGAGGCTGCATACGCTCATGTATGGATGTGCTTGAACGTTCGGGCAGAGTGGAACAGACTTTTCATAATAATTACTTTAAGGATAAAAGATGGCAGCTGCCGCTTTATCCGGAGAAGGTTTCTAAAGGAGTTAATCCGTATCGTGAAGAATATCTTGATGAGCATTATCCGGGTATTCGTGAAAACGAATATGAAAAAAAGAATTAAGCTGAAAAACACAGTCTTTGCGACTGTGTTTTTTGCTTGATTTTTAATTCTTATATGGTATAATAAATAATTATAGGAGTGGTATATATGAGTGAAAAGATATTTGTTATAAAATACGGTGAAACTGAAATATCCGAAAATCAGGTTTTCAGGGGCAAAAGTAAGAATGTGATGCTTCCGATAAGCCTTGTTTATTATCTTATTGAGATTGGGAACAGAAAAATACTTGTCGATGTCGGATGTGATACCATGCCGGGATTTAATCTGGCATTATTTAAAAATCCTTCACAGGTGCTTGAAAGTAATGGCATATCTGCTGATGAAATAACCGATATAATAATTACTCATGCTCATCATGACCACATTGACGGAGCAAAGCATTATAAAAATGCAGAGGTATATATTCAAATAGAAGAATATAAGGGGAATGAAAATTATCTGAAAAACTGCAGAAGTGTAGTTATATTTGATGATGGTATACAGCTTGACAAAAAATTATGTGTAATAAAAATAGGCGGCCATTCAGTCGGTTCGTCGGTGGCAGTGCTTGAAAGCGATGAAAAGAAATTTCTCTTTTGCGGTGATGAATGTTATGTGAATGATTGCTTTGTAAAAGGAATCCCTACGGGAAATTCGATAAATCCTGAAATGAGTAAGGAATTTTTAGAAGCTTATGGCGGTAATGATTATGTAAGACTGCTGTTTCACGATTATTCTATTTATCCGGGACAGCTTGGTATGTGGCAAATAAAATAAAGCGGTTTTGCAATGCAAAACCGCTTTATTTTTATCTTTCGTCTTTCCAGCCTAAGTTAACTGCTTCGAGTCGGTAAATGGGAGCGCCTTCGTCAAGAAAACGCTGTTCGTATTCTGTTACAACATTACCCTCGAAGCCTGAATTATGCAAATCAAGCGTAATATTTTCCAGCTTGTAATTTTCCTGTGCAAATGAATTTAGTGAAAACTCAAATAAGTTTTTGTTGTCTGTTTTAAACCAGATATAATCACCTTCACGAAGAACCTTTTTATATCTGTCAAGGAAATTTTTATGTGTAAGACGTCTCTTTGCCTGCTTGTTCTTTTTCCACGGGTCGGAGAAGTTAAGATAAATTCTTTTAATTTCACCAAATTCAAAGAAATCCTCGATTCGTTCAGCGTCCATATCCATAAATAAAACATTTGTAAGTCCGGCATCACGAGCCTTTTCCATAGCCATTACAATTACGTCTTCGACTTTTTCAATAGCAATAAAATTCACGTCAGGATAAAGCTTTGCCATGCCGGTCACGAAATTTCCCTTACCACAACCGATTTCGATATGTATCGGGCTATCATTTTTAAAAATTTCTTTCCATTTACCTTTATTTTCTTCGGGATTCTTAATCCATATGTCACTGCATCTTTCCATTCTTAGGGCGCAGTTTTTCTTTTTTCTCATTCTCATATCGTATTTCCTCGCTAAAATTTAATCATAATTAGTATACAACATTTAACAGCAAAAAACAATAAAAATTTTTCATAAAACGAATATTTATTCAATATTATTCATAGATTATAAATTAAAATGCATTTTTATTGCAAATTTTATGAAAATTTTTATTCTAATTCTATTGACAGACAATAAAAAACAGTGGTAAAATATAACGTGGATTTAATAACATGGAATGATTAAAAAAGAACTTTATTTTTATCTTGTTGTTATGTTCTAAAAATATTCAGGAGGTAATTTCATTATGAAATACGGAGAAAGAGTTTTAGAAGAAATAAAGAAAAATCATGCTTCTGAGCCGGAATTTATTCAGGCAGCAACAGAAGTATTGAAAACCATTGAACCCGCTTTGGAAGCACATCCCGAATTTGAAGATGCGGCTTTGTTGGAAAGACTGGTAGAACCTGAAAGAGTTATTATGTTCAGAGTTCCCTGGGTTGATGATAAGGGTAAAGTACAGGTTAACAGAGGATACAGAGTACAGTTCAATTCAGCAATTGGTCCTTACAAGGGCGGTATCAGACTTCATCCTTCAGTAAACCTTGGTGTAATTAAGTTCCTTGGTTTTGAACAGATTTTCAAAAACAGTCTGACAACACTACCCATCGGCGGCGGTAAGGGCGGAAGTGACTTTGACCCTAAGGGTAAGTCAGATAACGAAATCATGAGATTCTGCCAGAGCTTTATGACAGAATTGTTCCGTCATATCGGTGCAGATACAGACGTTCCCGCAGGTGACATCGGTACAGGTGCTAGAGAAATCGGATATATGTTCGGTCAGTATAAGAGACTTAAGAATGTTTATGAAGGCGTATTAACAGGTAAGGGTCTTACATGGGGCGGTTCGCTTGCAAGAAAAGAAGCTACAGGCTACGGTCTTGTATATATGACTGCTGAAATGCTTAAGGATCTCGGAACTTCATTTGAAGGCAAGACAGTTGCAATTTCAGGTGCAGGTAATGTTGCTATATATGCTTGTGAAAAGTGTCAGCAGCTTGGTGCTAAGGTTATTACACTTTCAGACTCAAACGGCTTTGTAATTGATGAAAATGGTATTGACCTTGCGGCAGTTAAGGAAATCAAGGAAGTTAAGAGAGGCAGAATTAAGGAATACGTTGAAACACATCCGTCAGCTAAATATGTTGAAGGTGCAGGCTTGTGGCAGGCAGTTAAGTGTGATATTGCGCTTCCTTGTGCTACTCAGAATGAGCTTTTACTTGACGATGCGAAGGCACTTGTTGCAAACGGTACAATAATAGTTGCAGAGGGTGCTAATATGCCAACAACACTTGATGCTACAGAATATCTGCAGGATAACGGTATATACTTTGCACCGGGTAAGGCTTCCAATGCAGGCGGTGTTGCTACATCAGCACTTGAAATGAGTCAGAACTCGCAGAGATTGTCATGGTCATTTGATGAAGTTGATGAAAAGCTTCACGGCATCATGATTTCAATTTACGGTGCAGCTACAAAGGCAGCAAAAGATTTTGACCTTAAAACCAAGGGTGGTAAGCTTGACCTCGTTGCAGGTGCTAATATTGCAGGCTTCATGAAGGTTGCAGAAGCTATGATGCAGCAGGGTGTTTGCTGATAATATTTTAATTGATAAAAATACCGGACTGAATATTCAGTTCGGTATTTTTGTGAATAATTTGTTAAAAAAGTTTCAAAAAAATGTTGACAGGATTTGATTAATGTGTTAACATATATCATATGTGAAAGGGAGTAGCGAGCGTTTTATACGTTGTTGGTGGCGACAGACCGATTGAAATATATCCGTATCATCATTAAATTGCAAGACTTTTACTGCATTACGCAGTGGAGGTCTGTTTTTTTTGCCCACTGCAAGGAAAGAAAAGGAGAAAAGAAAAATGAATATTGTAGGAATTTTAATACCATGGGTATTATTGATTGTAGGACTGGTACTGCTTATTAAGGGTGCCGATTGGTTTGTAGACGGAGCCTCGGGGCTTGCGACAAGAATGAGGATTCCCACGCTTGTAATCGGTATGACGATTGTTGCCTTTGGTACAAGCGCACCTGAGGCGGCTGTAAGTATTACATCAGCACTTCAGAATAATGGCGGAATTGCTATGGGAAACGTAGTAGGCTCAAATTTGTTTAACCTTCTTATGGTTGTCGGTGGTTGTGCAATTATCAGATCTCCACAAATAGATAAAGCTGTTATCAAAAAGGATTTTCCTTATAATATATTGGCAACTGTTGTGTTGTTGTTTGCGCTTCTGGATGTCGCCTTGGGAGATGGAACGGCGAATGTGCTTTCACGTACTGAGGGACTTATAATTATTGCATTCTTTTCAATATTTATGTATTATACGATTGTATCTGCAATAAGTGGAAAAACAGAAACGGTTGAAGTAGAGAAAAAAGTAAATCTCGGAAAGCTTATCGTTATGCTTGTAGTTGGTATTGCGGCTATAATTACAGGCGGTCAGGCGGTTGTTAACGGTGCGTCGGATATTGCACGTTCGTTTGGCGTAAGTGAAACACTTATCGGACTTACAATAGTAGCTGTAGGAACATCACTTCCTGAGCTTGTAACATCGCTTGTGGCAGTCAAAAAGGGCGAAGACAATATAGCAATTGGTAATGTTATCGGTTCAAATGTATTTAACATACTCTTTATCATAGGTATCGGCGCAACAATCAGAAGTATTTCTATAGATAATCTGATTGTAATTGACACTGTAATTCTTCTTGCGATAAGCACATTGTTTTATGCATATATTGCAAAGAAAAAAACGGTTTCACGTCCGGTCGGAATTGCGATGGTTTTAGCATATGTGTTGTATGTAATATATGCGATTGTAAGATAAAAAATCTTTGCGGAAAATTTTCCGCAAAGATTTTTTTATGTTAAATTATTTCTGTATTCAGCAGGCGAGATGCTCATGTGCTTTTTGAATATTCTTGAAAGGTACATAGCAGAATTAAAACCGCATTTAATCGCAATTTCAGCTATGCTTAAATCTGTATCTGTCAGCAGCTCTACGGCGTACTGGATACGCAGATTTTGTATATATTGAAGCGGTGAAGCTCCGATTGTGTCACGGAATAATTTCACATAGTAATGTACTTCTAGTCCTGCTCTGTACGCATATACCGATATAGGAATATTTTCTGTATATGTACTTTTCATACTCTCGGCACTTTTGTATATTTTATCTTTTGTGCCGAAGGTAGGTGTATCTGCATGTCTTTTTATATCAGAAAGCAGACACAGGAATTTTCCGGTGCATGAGAGTGTATACGCAATTGGGCGAAGCTGAATTTCATGTATAATATCGTTCATGATTTTTGATATATTACATGACTTTTTGATTTTTACAGGCTTTGACAAGTCAGTATTTCTCATGAGATAGTCTGCATAATCACCTGCAAAATGAAGCCAGTAATAATCAGTGTTGGTGCCGGCTTTATAAAAGTAGGTGTGTGGAACATTTTTGGGGATATATATAATACTGCTGTCATCGGCGCAAAAGTTTTTGCCGTTAATATTAAATTCCATATATCCGTGTTTTATATAAATTATCTGATAGTCTTTTCTGTCATCGTTGCGGTTAACGGTAATATTGTCATTTATTCCTTTGTATCTGCCGCAGTTGTTGATTGAAATTATACCGGGATTGTCAGTATCACTTCGGGAAAGTGTTCGTGCAAAATTTTTCATTATTAATTCTCCTGTGGATTTTGATAATATTATACACCGAATATTTGATTATTTCAATATAATTTTGTGCATAATTGTAATTTTGTGTATTGAATTGTTATAATCAGGCGTATATTATAAAATTATCAAACATTATTCCGGAGGAGATATAATGAGAGAAAAAATATGCTTTGATGATAATTGGTTATTTCATGAAGGTGACATAAAAACTGAAAGACCCAGGGACAAAGGTCCTATTTATACATCTTCAAAAACAGAACGTATGCTGTGGGGCCCTGCATCGAGAAATTACAAAGGTGCATTTGATGATTTTACGAGAAATATTGAATACTGTACCGATGCATGGAAGGTGGTAAATCTTCCGCATGACTACATCATCAGTCAGGTGCCATCGGAAAAGGAAAACAATACTTTGGGATATTTCAAATATGTAAATGCATGGTACAGAAAAGAGTTTTATTTATCAGAGGATGACAGAGATAAACGCCTTACACTGTTGTTTGAGGGACTTGCTACATATGCTACGGTTTATGTGAACGGTTGCGTATTAAAGCACAATTTCTGCGGTTATAACAGCTTTGAAGTGGATATAAGCGACTTTGCAAAGTTTGGCGAAGATTACGAAAACCGTAATGTAATAGCAGTATATGTGCAAAATGATGAGCATGAGGGCTGGTGGTATCAGGGCGGAGGTATTTATCACCATGTATGGCTCAATAAAACCAATAAGGTTGCGGTTGATTTGTGGGGCGTTTATGCAAAACCACAAAGAATTTCAGACGATGAATGGTCGGTTGATTTTGAAACAACTCTTGTTAATGATACAGAGGATGATATAATCGCAAATGTTGTAACTTACATAAAGGATAAAGAACAAAATACGGTTGCAAAAACACAAACACAAACAAGTGTCCCGTATATGGATAAGTCGGTCGCAAATTCAAAAACAACAGTCAATTCACCGATTTTGTGGGATATAGATAATCCGTATCAGTATACTGTAGTAACCGAGGTATGGGTTAGTGACAAGAAATGTGATGAATATGAGATTAAAACAGGCTTCAGATACTTTGAAATGAATGCTGAAAAGGGCATGTACTTAAACGGCAGACATGTGAAAATCAAAGGCTTGTGCATGCATCAGGATTTCGGAATAACGGGTAAGGCAGTTGCTGATAATGTTTTACGGTACAAGGTTGAGCTTATGAAGGAAATGGGTGCAAACGGTGTGAGAATGAGCCATTATCCGCACAGCGACGCTACAATGGATGCACTTGATGAAATGGGCTTTATCGTTATGGATGAAACAAGATGGTTTTCGTCAAGTGAAGAAAGCATGGAACAGCTAGAAATGCTTATAAAGCGTGACAGAAACCGTCCATCGGTATTTTTCTGGTCAATAGGTAATGAGGAACCGTTCCATATAGCAGACGAGGGCAGACGTATAACGAAAAAGATGAAAGCTTTTGTTAAGAAGCTTGACAGCACACGCCTTGTAACAAGTGCTGTTTCGGATGACCCTGATATATCCACGGTATATGATGACCTTGAGGTTATAGGAATAAACTATAATATGTTTAACGGCAAATACGATATTGTGAGAGCAGCATATCCCGATAAGCCGATTTTTGCATCGGAATGTTGTGCAACATCATCAAGCAGAGGGTGGTATGATGATGACCATGAGGTAGCATATTATGGTGCGTATGATAAGGATACAACCAATTGGTTCTGCGGACGTGAGAAAAACTGGCAGTTTGTGGCGGAGCGTGAATGGGTAGCAGGAAGTTATCAATGGATTGCGTTTGAACATAGAGGAGAAACCGTCTGGCCAAG
>JAXJRQ010000102.1:0-2128 GCA_036310525.1 Clostridia bacterium | reverse complement strand
TTTTACAATAGTTCATATATTCATCAAATGTAGCATCAACGTCAGATGCACCAAGCACCCATTTTTGTTCCATTTCCTTCATATATGTCTGAATACTTACCCATTTCGTTGCTATAATTGATCTTTCTTCGGGTGTAAACGGGTATTCGATCTTTTTGGGAGCGCAGTAGCCGTTTTGCGTATACATATCAATGCCCTTCTGAACATCAGGATTTGTGATAAACTGAGCTTCTGCTTCATATGTCTGCGGTGCGCCGATGTAAATACTTATACCGGCATTCCACCAGTTTTCCGTCATAGATTTGTCACTCTTTAACAGTAAATCAGCAACAACAGGCTTTCCGTCGACCATATTATAATGTGTGCCTTCGATACCGTAGTTGTAAAGACGTGTTCCGGGTTCTGAGAACCAGAAATCAAGATATTTTACTGCTTCTTCGATGTTTTTGCATGAGGATGAAATTCCCCAGCCTAATGCACCGATATTTCTTGATGTTCTTTCCCATACCTTTCCGTTTATGTCAGCGGGAGGGGCGATAGGTGCAAAATTAATTCCGGGAACCTTTTCCTTGAGCTTTTCATTGTATGTTCCCGTTGATGTAAACCAGTCGTGTGTTGAACCGCCTGTATCTGAACCGAGCAGTTCTTCACGTGAATTTGAACCTCTTGTGAAGATTTCCTGGTCAATAAGACCTTCCTTATACCATCTTGCGATATCCTTGATAGCCTGCTTATATTCAGGTGAATACATGCCGTGCTTGATTGTCTGTGTTGCTTCATCAACATAGAAATCGGGAGTTATTCCCCAAAGCGGGTAAAGTGTTGAAAGAAGCATATCACGCTGGAAGAACGGAACCTCGTCAGCCTGACCGTTACCGTTGGGGTCCTGAGTCTTGAAGGCAGTCAGAACCTTGTAATATTCATCGACTGTTTTTGGTTGTTCAAGTCCAAGCTTGTCGAGCCAGTCCTGACGGATGTACCAGCCCTGAGCAGTATCGCCGTCTTCAAATCGGGGAATGATGTAGATATGTCCGTCAGCAGATGTAATATTTGCTTTCTTTTCAGGGTGATCATTAAGATATTTTGTAATATTTGGTGCATATTCTTCGAGATATTCGTCAAGCTTAACAAATGCACCCTGAAAAGCATATTTTTCTATGTTTGCCTTGTCGTAGCTCACAAGATCTGCCATATCCTTAGATGAAACCATTGTTGTGTAGGCCGTTTCTTTGTCGGTTGAAGTTGTGGGAACAACGTTTTTCAGATATACATTTGTCAGACGTCCAACCTCGTTGAATACATCAAAACCGAGTGTTCCTACATAAAAAAGACTGAGTTCAAGCGGTTTTTCAGTAATCTGATATGCCAAATCCGCTTCCGGACCTTTAATCTTTGCCTCAGGCGTGCTTGCGGGTGAATTATCTTTTCCGCAACCGGATAGTACACCGGCGGACAAAATTGCTGCCATGGTAAGAACCATAAAATTTTTTTTGTTCATATATTTACCTCCTAAAATTATTAACCTTTTACTGCGCCTACGGTAAGTCCTTTTACGAAATATTTCTGAAGCCACGGATAAACCGCAAGCATCGGAATTACCGAAACGACTATTGTTGCATAAGTGAGTGTTTCAAGATTGAAGTTTGCTGAAGTATCAACTCCATCCATAGAAGCCGCCCATGTAGAGTCAAGTATAAGCTTTTTAATAAGAACCTGAAGCGGAAGCTTTGATTCTGTTTTAAAAATAATGCTTGCCCACAAATAACCGTTCCATCTGTCTACCATATAATAAAGAGCAAGTGTTGCAAGACAAGGAAGAGCGAGAGGCAGATAGATTTTTATAAGTACGTATAAATCATTTGCACCATCAATCTTTGCAGATTCCTCAAGTGAATCGGGAATAGATGATGCAAAATAATTTCTCATAATAAACATATAAAATGAATTTAAAGAAAAACCTATTATAAGACCTATTCTCGAATCCAGAAGATTAAGTGACTGCATATTAAGGAAGGTGGGAATCATTCCGGCAGAAAACCACATCGTAAATGCTGCAAAAAATGTAAAAAATGCCTGACCTCTTAATCGCTTTTTTGAAAGCGGATATGCAAGGCATATTGTTGTCAGA
>JAXJRQ010000101.1:0-5255 GCA_036310525.1 Clostridia bacterium | reverse complement strand
GTTTACAATGATGATTGTAGGGACCGGCTTCCAGACGGTCCGTGTAAAATTAACCATAAACGGACAGTCGAGGACGCCTGTCCCTACAGCGGGATAATTGTTTGCAACTATATATAATTTACTCTTGTAGGGGCGGATGCCCACATCCGCCCGTGAACATAACAACGGGACGATGTAGGCATCGTCCCCTACAATAATATTCAAACACACCACTAAATTACAATTTCTCACATTCTTGTGACACTTTCAGGCGGTCTCGGTTACAAAAAACCGCCCGATGTCACATGGGTTGTATTATTGACAGCACAAATTAGTGATTTCAATTTACTGATTAACCAGCTTCATATAATTCGCCTTTGAGCATTCAAGCATCTGCGAATTTACAGGGAACAGCATGCCATTGTATTGTTCTGCCGCAATAAGCTTTACCACTTCATTAACATTCGCATAGCGTACAGGTATTGTAAAGTTTCCTGTGTCACCTGCCGCAACGGGCAATGCTTCTGCAATTTCAACCTTTTTGCACAAGCCGTTAGTTCCGTATGTTACACTGATAACAGTCAAATATTTTTGTTCACCTGTAGTATTTTCAAGGTGAATGTCAAGACTTGTTATGCTTGCATTAAATCTGGGTACAGGCTTGTCACCACTGATTAAAACATCACCGCTCGCAAAGGCTGATGTTACTGTAGCTATAAGAACAATAGCAAGCAATGCAGCTGTTCTTTTGAATTTTTTAAGCATACTTTTTCTGCCTTTCATAAATATGTTATTATTCTGTTACTGCTTCTGTATACATATTTACCGAAGCAACAGCATCATTTACTGAATCCATGTTGCCATCCCATACAAATACCTTTACATAACAGTCATCTTCATCGCCAATCGGATAATATGAGAAATAAAGCTTGCCCTGACCTGCTGTGAGGCTTAAATCTTTTACCATACTTACGCCTACAAGCTCATCATTTGAAGCACGGTACTGTGCAACATAAACCTTTGCATTTACGGGAGCTGATGAAGCACCGCTTACGGGAACATGAACATATGTTGCACCGCTCTTGGCAATTGTTTCTGCCGAATCAACCACAAGCGAATTTGTAACAACAGGCGTTCCTACTGTGATTTCACTTTCTTCTCCGAATGTAAGAACAAGTCTCGGTTCATAGCCCTTTTGCAATGCTTTTACACGCATCTCTTTATTATCCTGCTTGTGCGGGAAAGCAAAGAAGCTTACACAGCCATATAAATTGTCATTTACAAGCTCACTTGTTACAAATTCGGTAACATCACCACTATACCACTTAAAATCAGCACCGTCCTCAACAGGAATTGTTCCCGAAATACTTACTCCTGCGTCAAGCGCAGCTCTGTATGTTGAAGCATTCGGAGCTTCTGCCCATGGAATTAATGTTGTTGTATCATTATACAAATCACCTGTCCATGAATCATCATTAACATTATGAATTCTTATGCTTTGACCTGTGGATTCTCCGTTAGGCTTTGCATAAAGCTGAAGTTCTGCAGCTGTAATAACCTTACCCTCAGGAACATCAATATCACTTAAATTGTACATAATATATGCCGCCTTGTTATACGGTGAATCCGAACCGTCATCAACACGTCCGTTATTTCTTAAAATACAAGTTGCGCCATCCTCATCACGTACTTCTTCTACCGAACGACCTGAAGCCGATGCAATATCAATAGGCAGCAAAATCTGTGTATCTATATCCTTATACGTAATTGTCAAAGTCGGTCCTGCATATGTGGTATTCTCACTTGATGCAAATGTGCCCTGAATATTATTTGATTCAGCTGTAAAAGCAAATGTCTCATTTACACCAAAAGCTTCTTTACCAAAAGATTCCTTATATTGAATATATTCAGTTATGTCAAATTCATAAACTGTTCCTGCTGTAAATGTATCATCCGCACAAACCTTTACAGTTGCAATTTTCTGATCTACAGCCGGTCTTCCCTCTGTAGCCCATACTACCGTTGCAGGATCGTAATTCTCTGTGGTTACGGTACTCAGATTTACATTCGTTCCAACACGTGTGTAGTCTGACCCTTCGGGTACATTATTATAGTTATAATATCCTGTAAGTGCAACACTGATTTTTGCGCTTGCTATCTGCTTACCTTCGGGAATATATAAATCACCCAAATTAAATCTTGCAAGAGCAGTACGGTAATTGTTGTCTCCCTGCCACTGGAAGTTTATACCTGCTTTTGCACTCATAATTTCAGAGCTTTTTGCTTTATCAATATATGTATCTGCATTAGCTTCTATTGAATCCTCTGTCTTATCCTTGAATGTTACTGTAAGTGTGGGTGCATACCCGCTTTCAATTGAGCTAAAACTGCCTGATACATACTGTTTGGGAGGATAGAACGCAAATGTTTCATTTCCATCCATTGCACTACTCAAGATATAGTTGCTTATATCAAAATCATATGTTGTCCCTGCTGTAAATGTATTATCAGGGCACAGAGTTGTTGTTGCAATTATATCTGAATTTCTTGTCGTAGTTCTGGCTATAGGTGTTTCTGCTGTCGCATCTTCATACTTCCAACATATTTTTGAAGGATCATACGTTTGAGAATTTACTGCATAAACATTCATATCTGCCGCATTTTTAGTATTTACATTATTAACTTTAAAATAATACGAACTTAAAGCAACAGTGATCTTTGCTGTATCAATCTGTTTACCAACAGGTATTTGTACTTTTGATAAGTTGAACCTTATCCATGCTTCTCTCGTATTCTTACCATTATTTTGAAACGCTAACGAAGTTTTATCGCCTAACGGTGTATAGTTATTACCTGATGTCTTATCTCCATTTCTGTCAAGATATGTATCTGCATTTGCTGTAATTGTAACAGAGCCGTCGGCATTTGTTGTAACTTGCGTAATAGTATCTTCGGTTGTGTCTGCCATAATGTTCATCGGTGCAAGCGAAGTAAGCATTGCCAGCGCCAGACCTGCACACAAACCTTTTAATCCTTTTAGTTTCATTTGGACATTCCTCCTAAATTTTTTATAAAATATTGTAATTATATTATACAATGCCCCCAAGCACAGGTACAAGTATCAATTTTATCCATTGAGTATCAGTTTTTGGCATGGAAATGCACCCAATATCAGTTTTTTCCGTTATAGCACAATAACGTACAGAATGGAAATGATTTAAATTGTAATTTATGTGGATGAATTTACATTTAGTTCTGATTACACAATCCCTCAGTCGCCTTCGGCGCCAGCTCCCTTTACACAAGGGAGCCTTTCGCTTCGATTATGCTTTTGCATAAACCTTTTGCACGGCTGAGGGAAATTTTCGCAGGTTGCTGCTTTGCAGTGAGGGTGCTGTACGAGTGTACTGCCCCGAACGAAAAGTAGTAAGATGCGGAAATTTAACCAGCCGCAACGATAAATTACAATTTACACAAAACAAAAAAACACTTCACTGACACAAGTGTGTCAGTGAAGTGTTTTGTCATACATTATTCAAGCTTTTTCAATTCTTCATCTCTTATCTTTGAAACATCGGTTTCAAGAATTATCTTTTTAATCGGCAATATTGCTCCCGGCGAAACAGACAGCTCATCAACACCCATCGCAAGAAACAGCTTTGTCATTTCCGTATCCGCCCCAAGCTCGCCGCATATTCCCGTCCATATGCCATGTTTGTGTGAATTGTCCACAACAGTTTTTATAAGCCTTAAAACAGCAGTATGATAAATATCACAAAAATGCTCCGCCGCACTGTTTTGTCTGTCAATTGCCATAGTATATTGCGTGAGGTCGTTCGTACCAATCGAGAAAAAGTCAACCTCTCCGGCAAGCTTATCGCTGATAATCGCCGCCGCAGGTGTTTCAATCATAATGCCAAGCTCCGTTTTCTCATTGAACGGAATATTTTCCTCTTTAAGCTCGTCCATAACATCACGGCATATTTCCTTAATTCTTTTGACCTCCGACACCGACGTTATCATGGGAAACATTATTGCAATTTTCCCAAAAACCGAAGCACGGTAGAGTGCACGCAGTTGGGTTTTGAAAAGCTGTGGACGGGTAAGACAAATTCTTATCGCCCTCACGCCCATTGCAGGATTTTCCTCCTTCGGCATATCAAAATAACCGACATTTTTATCTGCTCCAATATCAAGCGTACGTATTATAATACGCTTACCAAACATTTTCTCAGCCGCTTTTTTGTATATATTAAACTGCTCATCCTCCGTTGGATAGGTTTCACGTTCAAGATAAATAAACTCACTCCTGAAAAGCCCCACACCCTGCGCATCATTCGCATACACCGCCGACAAATCCTCCGCATTGCCGATATTTGCATACAGCATTATCTCATGACCGTCCTTAGTAACAGGCTTTACACCCTTAAGCTGTTTTAAAAGCTCCTTTTGCCTGTCAGATTCAGCTTTTTTTGTTTGCATTTCAAGAACGGTCTGCATATCGGGATCAATGTATATTGTTCCGGTGAAACCATCTACAATAGTATCTGCCGTATTATCCTTACACTCCATAATACCCGTTGCACCTATGACAGCAGGTATATTCATTGTTCTTGCAAGAATGGATGTATGTGAGCTTGAACTGCCTTTTTCGGTCACAAATGCAAGTATTTTTGCTTTATCAAGCTGTACAGTTTCCGAGGGTGCAAGGTCAACAGCTGCAACGATTACAGGCACGTCAGAGCTTATGGCTTCACCCATACGGTTGCTGAGAACCGCAACGATACGCTCCGAGACATCACGCACATCAGCCGCACGTGCCTGCATGTAACTGTCGTCCATTGACGAAAACATTTCCGCAAAATTATCAGCCGTCATCGCCACCGCCGCTTCTGCATTGAGCTTCTGCGTTTCTATTATTGTTCGGACAGACTGCAGATAATCTTCATCATCAAGCATCATGCGGTGAATTTCAAATATCATTGCATTCTCTTCGCCAACCTCCGACAATGCTTTATTGTACAGACCTTCAAGCTGTCTGACTGTTTCCTCACGTGCTTTTTCAAAGCGTTTAAGCTCGTTTTCAGTATTTTCTGTTTTTTCACGCTTGACTATATTGGCGCTTTTTTTGAGCAGATACAGCTTTCCGAATGCCACTCCTCCGCACACACCTTGTCCTTTTATTGTTATCATTACAGTATTGTCCTTTCACTTTGTGAGTTAAATTGTAATTTATCGGTAAATATTATGTTATTGTAGGGGACGATGCCTACATC
>JAXJRQ010000100.1:0-20050 GCA_036310525.1 Clostridia bacterium | reverse complement strand
TCCATAATCTGGTTATGTGTGCAGATGTGTAAAAAAGTGGAATTGCAAAAATGGCTTTAAATCAAGGATTTTGGCAATATTCACTAAAAATATATAGAGAGGCGAAATATTATGCCTCATTTGATAGAGCTTAATGATGTTTATAAAATATATCATATGGGTGACGAGGAAATTCACGCTCTGGACGGAATATCGCTTACAATCGACCGTGGCGAATTTGTGGCGATTGTGGGACAGTCCGGCTCGGGAAAATCCACCTGTATGAATATTATAGGATGTCTTGATGTGGCAACTAGGGGACAGTATATATTAAACGGAAAGGACATCACCAATTATACCGATGATGAGCTTGCCGAGGTCAGAAACAAAATGCTCGGATTTATATTTCAGCAGTATAATCTGATACCTAAGCTTACAGTGTTTGAAAATGTCGAGCTTCCGCTTTTATATGCGGGACTTAGTGATAAAGAACAGCGTGAACGTGCAATAAAATCGCTTGAAAGAGTAGGTCTTGCGGATAAAGGAAAAAATCTTCCGTCACAGCTTTCGGGCGGACAACAGCAAAGAGTCTCAATTGCACGTGCACTTGCGGGAGACCCGTCAGTTATCCTTGCCGATGAACCTACGGGCGCACTTGATTCACGTACAGGTCGTGAGGTTATGCAGTTTTTGAGACAGCTTAATGCGGAGGGCAATACTATCGTTCTCATTACTCACGACAACTCAATAGCGGCGCAGGCAAAACGCATAGTCCGTATCACGGACGGAAGAATTGTTTATGACGGACCTGTATCCGGCGATAAAATTGTTGCCGCACAGGAAAGTGCCGGCAGGGAAGAGGAGGATGCGTAAATGGGCTTGGGAAAATGCTTTAAAATGGCGATTTCCAGTATTATAAATAACAAAATGCGTTCATTCCTCACAATGCTTGGTATTATAATCGGTATTGCGGCGGTAATTATACTTGTCAGCGTAATGAATGGTCTTACAAGCATGGTGACGTCTACTTTTGAGGAAATAGGTGTCGAATCAATTACCATTACAGTAACTCCACGTGCAACGAGGTCGGTAAGTCCTGAGGAAATGTTTGAATTTGTGAATGAAAATTCAGATTTGTATAGTAATGCTTCACCTAATGTAACTTTAAGCGGTACGCTTAAAACCACATCAAGCGGAAGTGATTCAATTACCTCACGTGCAACCGGAGTGGCGGAGACATATCAGGAAATGAAGGAGCTGGAGCTTTCCTTCGGACGTTTTATTCAGTATATAGACTGTGAGCGTGAGGAGAAGGTCTGCGTTATAGGCTCGTATCAGGCGCTGTATTTTTTCAACAGTGCTTCAAGAGCGCTTAATCAGTATCTGAAAATTAACGGTGAGCCGTATAAGATTGTAGGCGTGCTTGAGGAAACCGAGGATTCGTCGCAAAGCAGTGCGGATAACTGCGTATATATCCCGTATACGGTGGCGGCAAAGAAGAGTACTATAAGTGTAATAAATAACTATACCGTTACGGCAAAAAGCAAGGATATTGTAACTAAGGCTGCTGAAAAGCTTGAAGAGTTTATGGAAGAAAAAATCGGTGATTCCGATTATTACACCGTCACATCAATGCTTTCAATTATTGAACAGCTTGACGAAATGCTCAATTCAATGGGAATGGTGCTTGTAGCGATTGCAGGAATTTCGCTTCTGGTTGGCGGTATCGGAATTATGAATATTATGCTTGTGTCGGTAACAGAAAGAACACGTGAGATTGGTATACGCAAATCTCTCGGTGCAAAGCAGAGAAATATTATGACGCAGTTCGTTATGGAGGCGGGAACCGTCAGCTGTATCGGCGGAGTGATAGGCATTATACTTGGTTCGGTATTTTCGCTTATGGCAGGAAAGCTTCTTGATATGGATGTAAAGCCTTCGGTTGAGGCGATTGCGGTTGCATTCGGTGTATCGGTTGCAATTGGTATTGCATTCGGATTTTTACCTGCTAAAAAAGCGGCACAGCTTAACCCGATTGATGCATTGCGTCATGAATAATGTTTATGACGTCAGAAAGGATATGGAAAAGATATGAAAAAATTATTATCAACTGTACTTGCGGCGGCAATTGCCGTTTCATTGGCAGTGTTAGTTCCTGTTGCTACGGTCAGTGCGGCGGCAGGCTCATGGAACGACAGCGACATAATGCCGCTTCTTGATTCACTCGGTATTATGCAGGGTGACGGAAATGGTAATTATAATCTTGACGCATACGTAACACGTGAGGAAATGGCGAAAATTGCTGTAAATTCTTCAAGCTTCAAGGACCAGACTGCTGTCGGTATGAAGGTTTCGCCGTTTAATGATATAGACCCGCACAGATGGTCTGCAGCGTATATTTTAAACGGTACGCAGAACGGACTCTTCAACGGCTACCTTGACGGAAGCTTCAAGCCGTACGATATGGTGAAGTATGAAGAGGCTGTCACAATGATGCTTAAGGTTCTCGGATATACCGATGAAAATTTCGGTATTTCGTATCCTTACGGTCAGGTGAACTATGCTAAAAATATCGACCTCACCGAAAATGTAAACTCCGATTACGGTTGTTGGATGACAAGAAGTCAGATTGCAAGAATGGTATATAATGCACTTAATGCAAATACCAAGCAGGGAACTAAGCTTATATCGGTGTTTGATGCGGATTTTGTAGAGGATGCCATTATTATTTCTGTATCAAATGAAAATAAAGCAAACACCAATTCAGGTAAATACACGCTTTACGACGGCTTTAATCAGGACTATATAGGTCTTCAGGGAGATATGGTTATAAGAAATCAGAAGGATTTATTGTGCTTTGTTCCCTCGGAAGCACCGATGGACAAATATGCGATTTATTCATTGCTTTCAAATGCGGTTGTGGGCTATAAAAACGGCTCAATGTCACAGATAAGCGTTGACAGCTCCACTACATGCTATAACGGCACTCAGGCGTCAACATACGGTGCGGTTAAGGCAAATATGCAGATGGGCGACATTCTCAGGGTAAAGTATGACAGTAACGGCAGGGTTGACTATCTGATATATGAAGAAGGCACTGTTGAAGGCCCTATCAAGGTTACAGGCTCGGACATGGTTTCAAATTACATAAAGAACGAGTCAACTCAGGTTATGCGTGACGGAAATAAAGTTACTGCTGCAGCTGTTATGGCAAACGACGTTATCTATTACAGCGAAGAAATGAATATGGTGCTTGCATATTCAACCAAGGTTTCAGGTATTTATGAAAGCGCTTCGCCTTCACGTGACCAACCGAATCAGGTTACAATTTCGGGTAAAACGTATAATGTTGAAGGTGTGCAGGCGTTTAATGATTTGTCGTCAAGCGGTTCTTTGAAATACGGAGATACAATTACCGTTGTGCTCGGCAGAGCGGGTGACATTGCAGGCGTTGTGACTGCATCGGCACAAACCACCGATACAAAATACGGTTATGTTATCGGTTCGGGTAAGAAGAATTTCACAAATAATGACGGCACAACATATTCAAGCTATTATATCACACTTGTCGGCGCAGACGGTGCTACTTATGAATATCCGACTACATATGATAGTTCGTCGTATATATGTGCAATAGTTAAAGCTACGTTTAATAATGGTGAAACAAAGATAACAAAAGTAAATTCATCGGGAAGTATTACTGGTAGAGTAGATAGTGATAAGATGACAATAGGTAACTATAAAGTTGCGGCTGAATGTAAGATATTGGACTGCTTAGGCACTTTATATTTGACCGGTGAAGACCCATTGTATAAATCTGTATATTTACAAAGACTGGATGGCATGACGCTTAATTCAAATGATATACGTTATTTCTCTAAAAATGCAAGGAATGAGATAACAGAAATATTCCTTAAAGATGTTACAGGAGATATGTATGATTATGGTATTGTAACAAGTATCACTAAAAATAATGTGTATACTTTTGATGTTGATGGCGTTTTGTACACTGCTTCGGATGTTGTTGATTCACCTAAAGTCAACACTCCTGCCAAGGGATATTTTGTCGGAAATTCACTTACATTAAAGGGTTCGCTGAAATCTTATAGCGGTACTGCAACAAATCTTACAGGCTCAACAATCGACATAAACGGTGTAACATATCAGTTAAGCGACAAGGTTGTTGTATACGAAAACAAGAATTATTCCTCATTTGCGAAAATTTCAATCAACGAGGCAATAAACGGCAACTACAGCTACAGTGCATATTATGATGAAACGGAAGCTAAGGGCGGAAGAATAAGAGTTATAGTTGTAAAAGAAAAATAATACAAAAAACAGGAAACTTTGAAGTTTCCTGTTTTTTTGTATTCCCGTCAACAAGAAAGACTGTAAAAAACACTGATGTTGGCAAAAAAATACTTAAATTAATGTAAATTTTGCAAATTATTAAAAAAAAAAGGAAAAAAGCATTGATATTAGCGCAAAAAAAAGGTATAATAGAACAGAATGGGTAAGTATAACATAACGGCGAAAGTAAAATTTTGTATTTGCCCTTATACATGAAAAAATACGCCGTAAAAAGGCGGTTTAATTAATTTACGATTGAGAAAGGTTTGATAACATGGATAGCTATAAAGAAATGTCCGAGCTGTTGTTTGCGGATATTACAAAAACACCGCAGGATTTTGAGAACGAATACCCTGCAAGAAATCTGCCTGAGGGTGCAAAGGTTACACGTTTTGCACCGAGTCCGACAGGATTTTTGCATGTGGGTAGTCTTTTTGCGGCGTTTGTGTCGCAAAGAGCCGCAAAGGCAACAGACGGTCTGTTTTATCTTAGAATAGAGGATACCGACAAAAAGCGTGAGGTTGAAAACGGCGTAACGGGAATGGTTGAAGGTCTGAACGATTTCGGCATATATCCCGACGAAGGTATGAAGAATGAAACTGAATCGGTCGGAGCATATGCACCGTATATTCAGAGTCAGCGTACACCTATATATCAGGCGTATGTAAAAGCACTTGTTGAGCAGGGAATGGCATATCCGTGCTTTATGAGCGAAGAGGAAATTAGTGCAGTGCGTGAAAAGCAGGAGGCAAACAAGGAGCTTCCCGGAATTTACGGCGATTATGCAAAATACAGAAACATTACGGTTGATGAAGCTAAAGCACTTATCGCAGAGGGCAGAGAATATGTTCTGAGACTCAAGTCACCGGGAACGCCTGAGGGTAAGGTTACATTCAAGGATGCCGTAAAGGGTACTATAGAAATGCCTGAAAATATCCTTGATGTTGTATTGCTTAAAAAGGACGGAACGCCTACATACCATTTTGCGCATGCGGTAGACGACCACCTCATGCATACAACTGATGTCACAAGAGGCGACGAGTGGATTTCATCAGCGCCTATTCATTTGCAGCTGTTTAAGGTTCTCGGTTTTAAAGCACCGAAGTATGCGCACATTTCACCGATTATGAAAGAGGACGAGGAAACGGGCGGAAAGCGTAAGCTTTCAAAAAGAAAGGACCCCGAAGCTGCGGTTACGTATTATAAAGAGGTTGGTTTCCCGAAGGAAGCTGTTCTTGAATACCTTATGACCATTGCAAACTCGAATTTTGAGGACTGGAGAAGAGCAAATCAGACTGCTCCGCTTGATGAATTCAAGTTCAATCTTTCAAAAATGAGCAAGGCAGGCGCATTGTTTGACCTTGTAAAGCTTAATGATATAAGTAAAAACTACATCAGCACACTTGATGCGGATACAGTGTATGAAGACGCTGTTTTGTGGGCAAAGGATTACAACGAAAAGCTGTACAAGCTTCTTAGCGAAAATGACAGTTACGCAAAATCAATTTTTGCGATTGAAAGAGGAAACGCAAAGCCTCGTAAGGATATTTCAAAGTGGCTTGATGTGGAAAACTATGTAGCGTATTTCTATGACGAATTATGGGACAGAAACCGTGACTTTGATGAAAATATCTCAAAAGAGGACTCACTGCAGATTATAGAAGAATATAAAAACATCTATGACCACAGTGCTTCGGCTGATGACTGGTTCCCGACCGTAAGAGATCTTGCGGAAAAGCTTGGCTTTGCAAAAGCACCCAAGGAATACAAGAAAAATCCCGAACTGTTCAAGGGACATGTCGGTGATGTTGCAGGAGTTATCCGTGTGGCTGTTACGGGCAGAAGAAATACCCCCGATTTGTATGAAATAATGCAGACTCTCGGAAAAGACGAAGTTATCAAACGTTTTGATGAAGCGATAGAAATATTGAAAGGATAAAAATAATGGAAGAATTCGTAAGCAAGCATTTTATTCAGGAAGCAATAGAAAAGGACTTAAAAGAGGAAAATTATACGCATGTTCAGACACGTTTTCCGCCTGAGCCTAACGGCTATCTGCATATCGGTCATGCAAAGGCTATCTGCATAGACTTTGGTATGGCACAGCAGTATAACGGCACATGTAATCTGCGCCTTGACGATACAAATCCTGTCAAGGAGGACGTTGAATATGTTGACGCAATCATGGAGGATATAAAATGGCTCGGTTTTGAGTGGGACAAGGTTTTGTATGCTTCCGATTATTTTGATGCAATTTATGAGTCAGCTGTAAAGCTTATCAAAAAGGGTAAGGCTTTTGTGTGCGATTTATCAGCTGACGAGATAAGAGAATACAGAGGAACTCTTACAGAACCCGGTAAAAACAGTCCGTACCGTGACCGTTCAATTGAAGAAAATCTTGACCTTTTCAAGCGCATGACGGACGGAGAATTTCCCGATGGTTCAAAGGTGTTAAGAGCAAAAATTGATATGGCGTCACCAAACCTTAACATGCGTGACCCCGTAATATACAGGATTTTGCGTGCACATCATCACAGAACAGGAGATAAGTGGATAGTATATCCTATGTACGATTTTGCTCATCCTATTTCCGATACTGTTGAAGGCGTTACTCATTCACTGTGCTCACTTGAATTTGAGGACCACAGACCTCTTTATGACTGGTTCTTAAAGGAGGTTGGCTTTGAAGCACCGTCAAGACAGATTGAGTTTGCAAGAATGAACCTTAACTACACGCTTACAAGTAAAAGACGTTGCTTAAAGCTTGTGACGGAAAATATAGTTTCAGGTTGGGATGACCCGAGAATGTCGACTCTTTGCGGTATGCGCAGACGTGGCTACACTCCTGCGGCAATAAGAGATTTCTGCGAGAGAATAGGCGTTTCAAAGGCAAACAGTGTTATTGACTTTGCAATGCTTGAAGCGTGCATAAGAGAAGACCTTAACAAAAAAGCACCACGTGCAATGGCGGTTATTGATCCGATAAAGCTTATTGTTGATAATTACCCCGAGGGTGTTGTTGAAAAGATAGAGGTTGAAGTAAATCCCGAAGACCCGTCAATGGGTACACGTGAGGTCGAATTCTCGAAGGAGCTCTACATTGAAGCAGAGGATTTCAGAGAGGAAGCACCGTCAAAGTATCACAGACTTGTTCCGGGCAGAGAAGTAAGACTCAAAAGTGCATATTATGTAACATGCACAGGTTGCGACAAGGACGAAAACGGAAACGTTATCGCCGTACACTGTACCTATGACCCCGAATCAAGAGGCGGTCAGACACCCGACGGAAGAAAGGTAAAGGGTACAATTCATTTTGTAAGCGCCGCACATGCAATTGACGCTGAAATAAGATTGTATGACCGTTTGTTCACGGTTGAAAATCCGTCGGATGAAACAGGCGTAGCTGATTTCACGGAAAACCTTAACCCTGAGTCCATGGTAGTTATAAAGAATGCCAAGCTTGAAAGTAACCTCGCTTCGGCACAGGTGGGCGATAAGTTCCAGTTCCTCAGAATGGGATATTTCTGTAAGGATAAGGACAGTACGGACGAAATGCCCGTATTCAACAGAACGGTAGCACTTAAGGACTCATGGAAAAAACAGGACAAATAATAGCTGAATAAATTTCCCCATCTCACTGCTTGACGGCGCTTGAAGTATGCTTATACGTCTGCGTTTTGTCAAGCAGTAATCTGAGAAAATTTCTTTCAGCTATGCAGGCATTGGAAAATTTTTTTCAGTGGGGAAAAGTTGTGGAGTTGCTCTCATTGTGAGAGCCTTAACCAAACTAAAAGCAGTAGAAAGGAAGTTATATAATGGAATATACAGATTACTTATCAGACAGAGTAAAGCCTCTGAAGGCTTCTGCAATCAGAGAAATGTTCAAGAGAATGGCAGACCCCGAAATAATTTCACTTGCAGGCGGAAATCCTGCGGCAGAATTATTCCCGGGCGATGAGCTTTCAAAAATTGCAGGAAAAATTCTTATGACAAACCCGACAGGTGCTTTGCAGTACGGTACAACCGACGGCTATGCGCCCATGAAGGAATGTGCAAAGGAAAGAGCAATGAAAGCCGATTCATTCAATGATGGCGATTCAATTATTGTCACAACGGGCGCACAGCAGGGCATTGACCTTGCGGCAAAGTGTCTTTTGAATGTAGGCGATAAGGTTGTTGTGGAAAGTCCGAGCTTTATCGGTACACTTAATTCACTTCGTTCATATCAGGCTGATTTAATCGGTGTTGAGGTTGAAAACGACGGAATTAATGTTGAAAAGCTTGAGGATGCTCTTAAAAATAACGATGTAAAGCTTATGTACCTTATTCCGACCTTCCAGAACCCGACAGGCACAACAATGAGCCTTGAAAAGAGAAAAAAGGTGCTTGAGTTGGCATCAAAGTATGATGTTATCATAATAGAAGATAACCCTTACGGCGATTTGCGTTTTTCGGGCGAAGCAGTTCCCACTTTGAAGTCAATGGATACAGAGGGCAGAGTGCTTTATGTAGGCTCATTCTCAAAAATCCTCTCACCCGGTATGCGTTTAGGCTACATAGTAGGACCTACCGAGCTGCTTGACAGAATTGAAGTTGTAAAGCAGGTTAACGACGTACACACCCCTGTTCTTACTCAGATGATGTGCGTTGAATTTATGAAAAAATACAATATAGACAGCTATATCAAAAAGAACTGCGAATTATACGGCAAAAAGTGCAAGGTAATGCTTGACACAATGGAGGAGTGTTTTCCCAAGGGTAAGGTTGAATGGACAGTGCCCGAGGGCGGTATTTTCCTCTGGTGCAAATGCCCGACAATTACGGATATTTCGCCGATTGTCGATGCATGTCTTGCAGAAAAGGTTGCAATTGTGCCCGGCTCGAATTTCGCTACGGACATAACCGCACCTTCAAATCAGTTCAGATTAAACTACTCATCTGCAACTCCTGAAAAGATTGAAATTGCAATAAGACGTCTCGGTAAGGTTTTATCTGAAAATCTGTAAAATTATCATATTTCTGAAAGGAAGCATTAAAAATGGAAAACACTGAAAAGAAAGTCATTTTCAGCGGTGTTCAGCCGTCGGGAAATATTACGCTCGGTAATTATCTTGGTGCAATCAAAAACTGGGTTGATATTCAGGATGATTATCACTGCTGTTTTGCGATAATGGATTTGCATTCAATCACTGTAAGACAACAGCCCTCCGAGCTTAGAAAACGTACTCTTGATTTGTTAAAGCTCTACATTGCGTGCGGAATAGACCCCGAAAAGAACCTCATGTTTATACAGTCGCATAATCCGGCACATGCTGAGCTTGCATGGATTTTAAACTGCTATACATACATGGGCGAGCTTTCGAGAATGACTCAGTTTAAGGATAAAAGCGCAAAGCATGCCGATAATATCAATGCGGGACTTTTCACATATCCCGTGCTTATGGCGGCTGATATTCTGCTGTATCAGGCTGACCTTGTCCCTGTAGGTAAGGATCAGATGCAGCATATTGAAATATGCCGTGATATTGCAAACCGATTTAACGGTATTTATGGTGATGTTTTCAAGATTCCTGAAGGCTATATCCCCAAAGCAGGTGCAAAGGTAATGAGCTTGCAGGATCCTTTGAAGAAAATGTCAAAATCAGATGAAAATCCGAAGGCATACGTTTCAATGCTTGATGATTTCAATGTAATTGCGAAAAAGATAAAGAGTGCTGTTACAGACAGCGAGGGCGTGATTGAGTATCGTGAAAATGATGATACCAAGGCAGGTATAAACAACCTCCTCACAATTATGGCGGCAGTTACAAACAAGACTCCTCAGGAAATTGCACTTGAATATTCAGCACAGGGCTACGGTACCTTCAAGAATGATGTTGCCGAAGCAGTTGTTGAAAAAATCCGTCCCATAAGGGAAAAATACGACAAGCTATCTGATGATAAGCAATACCTTGTTGATATTTATACAAGGGGTGCAGAGCAGGCAAGACGTATTTCCGACCGTACACTAAAGAAGGTATATAAGAAGGTCGGCTTCGTCTTGTAAGAAGCGTCGGCTAAATTTCCGCATCTCACCGAAACAACGGGCTGATGTAGGCATCAGCCCCTACAAAACCAATTAATTATTATTTACTTAAGGGGAAGACTTGTGATATACGTGTTGCACAAGAGATAATACAAAAGAACCGTACATTATATTGCTTACGGATAATGTACTTAAGATTTTTAACGTGAGCAGAAAGGCATGGGATTGATATGTCAACACAACAGGCTTTAAATATGATATTTGCATTTCTGGTGTCGTTTGCGTTCACATTTGCAACAACGCCTCTGGCAAGACGGCTTGCATTTAAGATAGGAGCGATAGATGTCCCTCGTGACAAGCGCAGAATGCACAAAAAACCTACGCCACGAATTGGCGGTATAGCAATCGTATTCGGGTTTATGGCGGCGGCAGTATGTTTTGCGGATTATGCAACTTCGGGACGTCAGTTTGCCGGTATTATTTTAGGTGCAATCATACTTGTCATTATGGGACTTGTTGACGACTGCAAGGCACTTGATGCAAAACTAAAATTTGTTATACAGATAGCTGCGGCGCTCATTACAATTTATGTAGGAGATATAAAGGTTGATATTTTTACAAACCCTAATCTGTTAAGTGACAAAACCTTTATCATACTTCCTGAATGGGCATCAATAGCAATCACGACAATCTGGATTGTATTCATGACAAATGCGGTTAATTTTATTGACGGACTGGACGGACTTGCCGCAGGGGTAAGTGCGATAATGTCAGTATCGCTTGTGTTCATTTCGGTAAGAATGGGCAACTATCCCGTTGCGGTGCTTGGTATTGCACTGATGGGTTCATGCTTCGGATTTTTGCCATTTAACTTTAACCCGGCTAAGATTTTCATGGGTGATACCGGCTCAACGTTTCTTGGATTTATGCTTGCAACGCTGTCCGTGCAGGGCTTATTCAAGAGCTACGCCATAATTTCGTTTGCAGTGCCCTTGCTTATTTTGGGACTTCCGCTGTTTGATGCGTCATTTGCTATGATAAGACGTATACTTTCCGGAAAGAGTCCGATGGTTGCGGACAGAGGTCATTTGCACCACAGACTGATTGACATGGGCTTTTCACAAAAGCAGACCGTTTTTATTCTCTACGCAATAAGCGGTGTTTTGGGAATTGCGGCTGTACTTGTAGCAGAAAGCGGTTTCTTAAGAGCAATGCTTCTGGTAATATGCGTGCTTATGTTCCTGCTTATCGGTTCAATGCTTGGCAAAAACAGCTATGTACATCATATAGACACACGTGACACAACTGACGATACGGAAGACGAAGAATAAATATTTTTCGCAGAAAGGAAAAAATTATGGATAAAATAAAAGTTCTGACAGTATTCGGCACAAGACCCGAAGCGATAAAAATGGCACCTCTTGCACTGGAGCTTGAAAAATATGAAGAAATAGATTCCAAGGTATGTGTTACAGCACAGCATCGTCAGATGCTCGACCAGGTGCTTGAAATTTTCGGAATAACACCCGATTACGACCTTGACATCATGAAGGACCGTCAGACTCTTGCAGGTATAACCACAAGAGTTCTTGAGGGAATGGATGATGTAATTAAAAAGGAAAATCCCGATATTGTGCTTGTTCACGGTGATACATCAACAAGCTTTGTTGCGGCACTTGCCGGCTTCTATAATCAGGTAAAGGTAGGACATGTTGAAGCAGGACTTCGCACATACGACATATATTCGCCGTTCCCTGAGGAAATGAACAGACAGCTTACAGGCAGAATTGCGGAAATGAATTTTTCGCCCACAAACCAGAACAAAGCAAATCTGTTAAAGGAAAATGTAAATGAGGAGAGTATCTATATAACGGGAAATACCGTTATTGACGCCTTAAAAACAACAGTAAAAGAAAACTATACATTCAAGGATGAAACACTGCGTTCTTTGGATTTTGAAAATAAGCGTGTAATAATAGTTACAGCGCACAGACGTGAAAATCTCGGTAAGCCGCTTGAGGATATTTGTGCGGCACTGAAGCATATTGTTGAAAAGTACGAGGATGTGGAACTTGTTTATCCTGTACACTTAAATCCTGCCGTACGTGAGACGGTATTCGGAATACTTGGCGAAACAGAAAGAGTTCATCTTATTGACCCACTTGATGTACTTGAACTCCATAATGCAATCGCAAGAAGCTTTATGGTAATGACTGATTCGGGCGGTATTCAGGAGGAAGCTCCTGCGCTTGCAAAGCCTGTTCTTGTTCTAAGACGTGAAACAGAGCGTCCTGAAGCAGTTGAAGCAGGTACAGTTAAAATAGCAGGTGTGGATAAAGATGTAATTATAAAGCTTGCTGAGGAGCTTCTTGAAGATAAAGAAGCATACAACAAAATGGCACATGCCGCAAACCCGTATGGTGACGGCAATGCTTCAAAGAGAATTTGCGAAGCAATTCTCTATGCGTTTGGTAAAACCGATAAGCGTCCTGAAAATTTTAAAATAGACTAATAGGGGGATTTTGAAATGATAAGTAAGGTAAATAATATATTTCATCTTTGCGGCAGAGATATAAGCTATATTATAGAGATAAGCGAAACGGGTGAAGCAGTTCATTCATATTTCGGTAAAAAAATACGTGTGAACGACTCTTTTTCAGGTAACTATAATTTAGGCGGAAGGGCATTTTCACCTAAAATTCACGGCAATACATTTAATATGGATGCTCAGGTAGGCGAATATACTTCCTATGGCCATTGCGATTTGCACTATCCCGCATATCAGGTACAGAACAGTGACGGAAACTATATTTCACATCTTGTATACAAATCATATGAAATCAAAGACGGTGTGAGCGAAATTCCGGATATGCCGTACCTTTTTGCAGGCGATAAAAAGGTGCAGACGCTTGAAATTACTCTTGAAGATGAATATCTCGGACTTGAAGCAGTTCTAGTCTATACAGTATTTGAAGACTACAATATTATTGCACGAAATGTACGTTTCAAGAATAATTCCGATAATGAATTAAACCTTAAATCTGCATACAGTGCATGCTTTGGCATAAAAAACAGTGATATGGACGTAGTTTATTATCCGGGTGCATGGTCAAGAGAAAGAGACATGGCAAGAACTCATCTTGAACCATCTGCAAGCATTGAGCTTTCAAGCGTAAAGGGTACAAGCTCGCATGTAATAAATCCGTTTGTGCTTGTTGCAGATTCAAAAGCTACCGAAACAAACGGAGATGTGTATTCATTGTCACTTATCTATAGCGGAAACCACTCAACACATATTGAAAGAGACGAATTTAATAATGTGCGTGTTATGCAGGGTATAAATCCGTTCCAGTTCGGCTGGGAGCTTAAAAAGGGCGAAGAATTTGTCACACCGCAGTGTGTTATGGGCTATTCGGATTGCGGTATGGGCAAAATCTCAAGAGAGCTTTCCAACCTGTACATAAATAATCTTTGCAGAAGCTCATGGACAAAGAAGGAACGTCCTATCCTTATAAATAACTGGGAAGGTACATACTTTGATTTTGACGAAGATAAGCTTGTAAACATTGCCTCAATGGCAAAGGAAGCAGGAGTTGAATTGTTTGTTCTTGACGACGGTTGGTTCGGCAAGCGTGACGATGATCATTCATCTCTCGGTGACTGGGTTGTTTACGAGAAAAAGCTTCCCAATGGTATAAGAGGTCTTGCAGAAAAGATAAATGCTCTCGGCATGGAATTTGGTCTGTGGTTCGAGCCTGAAATGGTAAGCCCTGATTCGGATTTGTTCCGTGCACATCCTGATTGGGCAATTCAGGTTAAGGGCAGAGAAATAGCAGAGGGCAGAAATCAGTATATTCTCGACCTTAGCCGTAAAGAGGTTTGCGACTATGTTGTAAATGCTATATGCGACGTTTTGGGTAATGCAAATATCAAGTATGTCAAGTGGGACATGAACAGATATATGGCAGATATGCCCTGCGAGGGATATAATCATAAATACACTCTCGGATATTATAATATAATGTCAAGAATTACCGAAGCTTTCCCTGATGTACTGTTTGAAGGCTGCAGTGGCGGCGGCGGAAGATTTGACGCAGGCGTTCTTGCATATATGCCCCAGATTTGGACAAGTGATAACTCCGATGCGGTTGCACGTTTAAAATGTCAGCACAGCTCATCAATGGGTTATCCCGTATCTTCGATTTCGGCACACGTTACAGCTGTTCCCAATCACCAGACGGGAAGACTTACTCCATTAAAGACGAGAGCGGATGTTGCTTATGCAGGTGCGTTCGGATACGAGCTTGACTTTACCGATATGTCAAAAGAGGATTTTGCAGTTGTAAAAGAACAGGTAAGCTTTTATAAGAATATCCGTAAGTTCATGCAGAATGGTGACTTCTACAGACTGTCGAATATATTCGACTCAAATTATGCGACATGGGAAACACTTTCAAAGGACAAGAGCGAAGCATTTGTTATGTGTTGCCGTGTAATGTGCATAAGTAATTTTGAAGAACCGAAAATCAAGCTTCTTGACCTCAATCCCGATGCTGATTACCGTGATGAATTTACGGGCAAGGTTTACGGCGGAGATTATCTGATGTATTACGGTATCACACCTGAGTTTGAACAGTGTGATTATGCTACATTTACGATGTATCTTAAAGAAGTTAAATAATTGATTATATTTACGGGTGCGGTTTTTTGCCGCACCTCGGATTTTATGTTTTAACGGCTGATGCCGGGGAGTGAATGTTACTATGGTATATGTTATAAGAACTCTGGAAATGTATCTGTGCAGTGCAATTCCATCATCAATCATATTGTGGATACTTACCAAAGCAACTAATTCAGTAGTATGGGACATAATATGCTTTTTTGCGCTTATTGTCTGCATGCTGTTAAACTACGGGTGCTGGTATTTATTTATTATGAATACACACGACGATACAAAGGAATTTTACAAGGTTAATACTGTTTCAATGCTTTTGTTTATTACAGGTGCGTTTGTGTTGCATGCATTTGTTAATCCGGCGATTTTTTCGGCGGTTTATGCGTCTATGCGTGCGTTTGAGATGTTTGGGGCAAGTACAATTTTAAGCGTTGTAATATCATCGCTTATACTCATTTTGTGGATGGTTATTGCAAAAACCTTTACTGTGCGTATATTCGGTCTGCGCCTGACAACTGAGGAGGTAAACCGCCTTGTTATGATGGAAACCGAGGACGAAAGCATGATACTGCAGAATATAAAGCATGAAAAGGATGAACTTGGGGCAGATGAAAAAACTGAGGCTACCGACAGTACAACGGAAGTATCAGAAATATAAAAAGAGGTGTGTAAAATGCTTAGAAAATTATTAGCTCTATCTTTAATAAGTTGCTTTATGATGCAGTCATTTTCTGTATCAGTAAAGGCGGAAGAAAAAGACTTTTTTGAAAATTCAGTAATTTTACTTGTTGACAGTCCTATGTGCTATGTGAACGGTGAAATGAAGCCTGTGGGAGACGTGGCACCAACTATTTTAAATGACAGAACGCTTGTACCGGTGCGGTTTCTTACGGAAAGCTTCGGCGGTACAGTGCAGTGGAATGACGATACAAAAACCGCCGTACTTAATTACGGAGACGATATAATAGATGTACCTGTGGGTGAAAATAAGATTGTTGTAAACGGAGAAAGCCGTACTCTTGATGTAGGCGCAGCTATTGTATCTGACAGAACAATGCTTCCTGTCAGAGCTATAAGTGAAGCACTCGGAAAGGTTGTCGGATATAATGACGGAATTATCTCGCTTACCGATAACGATGTCGAAAAGTATGATGAAAATTCGCCATATTCAGGTATGACGATGAACGCAATCAGAAAAAAGCTTTCTCTCGAAAAGGAAGGGAAAACAATTATAAAACCCACAAGCTTTACGTTTGATGCTATGGAGTCAAGCGCAGGTGTGCTGACGTTCAGCGAAAAGGACATTCCGTATGTATCAAAAACAGATTCATATGTTGTTACGGGGAATATTTATATTGAAAATCTCACTATTAAAGAACATAGCGAAACAGAAAGAAAAATGACCTTTGACGCATACAATTATGACTATGTACATGGAATAGTTGAAGTATATGATGAAGAGGACAATCTGAAAAGCTATAAAATGATTGAGCCGTTCGGAGGTACATGGACGAGCCTGACGGAATACGGTGTTGCAGTATATAACATGGGTGTAAGTATTTCTGACTGGATAGCTACAGGAAATTCGGCATATTTTACTTATCGTAACAAAACGCAGACACAGCATACACCGATTGAGGTTATCGTGCCAAAGAATGGTTATGTGCATATTACATCAAATCCGTCTGTGTCCGAAGCATTATGCGTGTATGATACTACAAGAATAATCACGCAAAGCATTGCCTTGGCTGTATCAACACTCGGTATCACGAAGGACAGTGAGCTGATGACGTCATTTACAGGGGCACTGGAGGAGAAAATAACAGATAGCGTCAGCGAGGCGCTGAAGGGGACGCCTGAGCTTTATTCCGAGCTGTTGAGGATTTTAGCGGGCGAGGTGGATGCGGTTAATACTGATGCCTCTGCGAAATCGCTTTCGGATAAGGTTATTACTTTGTTTACGGGATATGGCATAAACATTCTAAAAGACGCTGAGGAACTTGCCGCTAAGATGCTGTTTGAAAGTGCTGAGGAGGCTGCAAAGGGTGCCGCAGGGTTGTTTGTTGATAAAGGAATAAGCAAAGCACTGAATTCTATGTCACTTATTAATACGGCTTCGGATTATGTATGCTTTATGCTTGATATACAGTATTCAACCTCAAAGCGCAGTCTTATTTTAAAGCTGACTACAGATGAACTTGATGTATACCGTGGTGTAGCGAAATTCCCCGGAAAAACCATATCGGGAACAAGTAGCGGACTGATTTTAACTGATGCTATGGGAGAAAAAAAGACTCTTGTTCCAGGGGATTTTGAATACATTTCATACGTTACTGACGGAAGTGTGATTTACTATCACGATAAAAATGCGCTTACAATTAACCGCATAGATTTAAAAAGCGGTAAAAATGAGAAGGTTTCGGATGTATTTATATACTTCGACTCGTATTTTAACAATCCTGTAGACTGGCCCAGAGAGTCATGTTTAAGCTCAGGAGGTATAGCGGCATATTACAACGGAAAAATATACTTTGAAGAATGTGGTGGCTTTGAAATTTACCCCATGGCTACTGTAGATATTAAAACGGGTGAATATAAGCTTACGCCTTTAAGAAACATAGGCAGACTTGATTTTTACGGCGATAATATGTACTACATGATACAAACGGGTTCGTTTGATCTGTGGCCGTTGCATGTTGCGGATACTGACGGAAATAACAGCAGAATTTTCAAAAATGACGTCTGGAAATTTGAAATATATGATAATATCATGTATGTCTGTACCGGTCTATCGCAATCATACGAAGATTACGATAAGGGGAATATATACAAAATAGATATGGACACAGGTGCAGAGGAACTGATTGCACAGAACATAAAGCCGAGCACCGAGTTTGAAAACGTTGTAGCAAAATACCACGAAAGTAATTAATATACAGATATTTTTAATAAGAGGTAAGCTCCGAAAGGGGCTTACCTTTTTTGCTTCTTCAACACATATGTTTGCAAAAAAAATAAAAAAACGAACAAATTTTTGAAAAACCTCTTGACAACGAACAAATGTTGTGATATATTAATATCAGAACAAGCGAACAGATATTCGCAAAAGGGGGATTTGGTATGAAAAACGCTGATATTAAGAGAAGAAATCGCAGACGAGTTTCGAAAAAACGTTCGAGAATTGCAAACAAAGGAAGATTTACTTTGTTCTGTGCTTTTTGTATGCTGTGTGCATTTTTCCTTTTCAGTACACTGAATTCCGTAACTGCTTCAAAGCACAGCGATATATTTGTGATGACGGTTTCGGCAGGCGACACTCTCTGGGAAATTGCTTCGGAAAATAATCCGCGCAATATGGACGTGAGAGATGTGATTGATGACATTATCCGCCTTAACCGTATGACTGAGACTAATTTGAGTGCCGGTGAAAAAATAATCGTTCCGGTTTATTAAATACGCCCCTAAGCATAAGCAATGACCTCTTTTGCCGATAAATTTTATACGGTAAAGGGGTTGTTGCTTTTTTACAATAGTTTTTGTAAAACTATTGCTATCGGCAAAAATATGTGATAAAATAAAAATACCAAAAAAATCAAGTAAGGGGTGTGAATACCATGAAAAAATTCATAAGCTTATTAATTGCAGTTGTAATGTTTCCAATGACGGTGTTTGCCTCGGCGGCAGATAATCTGGCGGCTGTTCTTGATGCTAACCGCTATATTATGTCGGCACAGGTGAATGCCACATCATCAACAGAGCTTAACCGTCCGATTGAAATTGTGCAGTGTCTGCCCGAATTTGCGATGGGCGATGTTGATATTGATTTGGCGTTGATTAGCGAAAGCCTTTTACAGGCAACTTCATCTGCATCAGTGGCATATAATATGTCGGATGATTTCAAAAAGCTTGATATGGAAATATGTGCAGAGGCAGATGTTCCCATACAGCTTAATGACAGCTTTTCTATGTCTGCATGGTCGAAGGTCGGTATGTGGATGAGTTATGATTTTACGGATGCGGAAAATCCGATGTATAAAATGATACTCGATATTCCTTTCCTGAAGAAGTATCAGGTATTTGACCTTTCGGAGCTTATGAAGGAAAATCCGATGTATCTTTCTTTGTTCGATACTGAATATCTGAAGGAAATAAACACTCTTGCAACGGAATCGCTTATCAGAAATTCGCAGATTACAGCTTCGGGGAATACATATACCGTAAAGCTTGATGATGCGGGGATGAAAGCGTATGTATCAGAAATTTTTGATATTTCAAAGAAACTGATGGATGAAAATACTCTTGAACAGGTGTCAGATGTATTTGAAGAAATAAAAACTGCTTTTAACGATATTCCTGTTATAGGTGATGATGGAGTGGTTATGAAAATAACCGTTGACACCAGAGGTAATATTAAGGTGCAGAACATCAGTGCGCATATTTGCCTGAATGTGTATGATTTGTTAAGTGCTTTGTCAAAGAGTACAGAAGGGCTTGAACGTGAAAAAGCATATATTGACCTCACAATCAACAGTAGCAGCGAAGTAAGCGGAATAGGAAAAACAAAGGCAGAGCTTCCTGGAATTAATGATGACAATGCAAACTTTGTAGATTACGGCGAAGATATGTACACAGGCGGATATTATGCACGTGCAGATGTTGAACCGATTTTTGAAAACGAACTTGTATATTATCCTCTTGATGAGATTGTGAAAAATTCCAAGATAGAAATGACAAATGAGAACGGAGAAATAAAGCTTTATGACCCCGTTTCAACAGATGTTGCACAGGCGCAACCGGGTTCAGGCGTGGCACAGCTGTGGAACGAAACATTTAAGAGCGAAACTCCGTATATTATTGAAAAAGACGGACGCTTCTATGCTCAGGAATACTTTTTAAATGCTGTTCATGTAAATTGCTATAACGCATATTATGACCTTGATAAAGACGAATTTTATTTCAATTTCCACTATGATGAGGTAGAGCCTGAAACTGACGGGGAAGAACCTGATGAGTATGAATAT
>JAXJRQ010000099.1:0-25141 GCA_036310525.1 Clostridia bacterium | reverse complement strand
TCTCGATAAAGCATACAGCAATATTTGAACAGTGGTCGGAAATTCTTTCGTAGTTTGTGAGAAGGTCTGAAAGAATAAAGCCAAGTTCCATTGTGCAATCGCCCTGTCTGAGTCGTGAAATATGACCGTTTTTGATAACTCTTTTGAGTCTGTCTATTACCTGCTCAAGCGGTTCAATATTCTTTGCCTTTTCAAGGTCTTCATTTACCATGAAATCAACAGTAATATCCAATATTTCCGAAACGGCGTTTGTTATAATATCAATATCCGCTTTTGCACTGTCTGAAAATGTTATTCCCTTATCGTATATTTCCTTTGCCGCTTCAGCAATATTTAATGCATGGTCAGAAATTCTTTCAAGGTCACCTATACAATGCAGTAGTTCTGTTACAATCTTACTGTCTTTCGTAGAAATGTCCTCTCCTGCAATTTTAACAAGATATGTGCTTGTTTTATCCTCATACTTATCTACAAGAGTTTCAGACTTGTTAACTTCCTCAAAAATTTCATCATCAAAATTTCTCACAAGCATAGTTGCTTTTTTGAATGAATCGGCAGAAATCTGTGCCATTTCATACACAAGCTCTTTACACTTTTCAACCGCAAATGACGGCATTTCAAGGAAGCGGTCATCAAGTGCGGCAAAAGCATCGGGTTCTTTTTCTTCGTTCTTGTTTTTGATAGTTTTTATTGCCAGCTTTTCAAAGAACGAACAGAACGGAATAAGAATAACAGTAGAAATCACATTAAACAAAGTATGAACAACTGCAATACTAAAAGCACTCGCTCTTGCTGTCATAAATTCAAAGCCAATAAATGTATTCAGGATATAGAATATACCCGTAACAATAATAACGCCTATCATTTTTATATAAAGGCACGTTAATGCGACTCTCTTCGACTCAGTATTTCCGCTTATTGCCGAAATAATCGGTGTGATGGTTGTTCCGATATTCTGACCGAGAATAACAGGAATTGCAGTTGAATACGGAATTACACACGAAAGCGACAATGCCTGTAAAACACCGACAGATGCCGATGACGACTGTATAACTGCAGTAAACAGCGTACCAACCAGAATACCCATGACAGGATTTGAAAACATCGTGAGTAAGTTGGTAAAGGTTGCATTATCCCTTAGTCCCTCCACAGATGAACTCATCATTTCCATACCAAACATCAAAATGGCAAAACCAATCAGAATAGTTGATGTATTTTTACGTTTATCGTTTTTTGCGGTCATATTCATTATAAGTCCGATAGCCGCAAGAATAGGTGTAAAGGATTCAGGCTTAAAAAGCTTTATAAGTGTTGCAGTACCCTGAATTTCAGCTGTACTCAAAAGCCACGCCGTAACTGTTGTTCCCACATTTGCACCCATGATTATGCTGATAGTCTGTCCAAGCTTCATAATACCTGAGTTTACGAAACCGACAAGCATAACCGTTGTTGCCGATGACGACTGTATAACTGCAGTAACAACCAATCCCAGTAAAAAGCCTTTCCATCTGGTGGATGTAAGCCGTGCAAGAATTGATTCAAGCTTTCCGCCTGCAAGTTTTTTTAAGCTGTCCCCCATAAGATCCATACCATAAAGAAACATTACCAGACCGCCGATAAGGCTTAAAATTGTAAAAATATCCATGATTTCCTCCATTAGTGTATAATTTTAGTACGTTTCATTCTCATCATGCAAACTTCGTTTGCCCGATATTTTTATTTTTTCACACGATATAACACAACTTCTGTTCCTAAAAAAACGTATATTATCGTTTTTAGGTCCTAACCGAAACTATTTTATCATATTTTTTGAATTAAATCAATTATTTTTTAAAAACCTATATCATTTTTTTAAAATTTATGTTATACTATATAAAAAGCTTTGATAAAGAATTTATCGGGAGGATAAAAGCATGCTTTACCAGAAAGAAATAGACGATTCCGTTTTGATACAATTTATAATACTTTTCACGCTGAATAATTCAGATGAGCCGTTGCCGTATGATGCACTCGTTAACCTTGTGCTCGATAACTGCAATATCAACTTCAACGATTTCCAGATTGCACTTGCCAATCTGGAAGATACACGTCATGTACGTGCATATCTTGAAGGTCCGCATCTGCAAAAATATGAAATTACGGAAAAAGGCGCAAATGCAGGTGACTTTTTCAGAACGAATATTCCCATTTATATACGTGAACCAATTCAGCAATCAATTAAAGAAATGTACCGCACCGAACGCCTGAAAAAAGCTATAAAAAGTTCAATTTACCCCGTCAGACGTGATGAATACAGTGCTGAATGTGCACTTTTTGATGATGATAATACCCGCCTGATGAAAGTATCGCTTTATGCAGGCTCACGTGAAGAAGCCGAAAAAATAGCAGAGCATTTTAAAAACAATGCGTACGATATGTATGAACAGGTTATAGGAATTTTTGCAGATAATAAAGAAGATAACTAAATAAACGTCGTGCATTGCACGGCGTTTATTTAGTTATTCATAAGCCATTCGCCTACATTTATTTTTTGCCACTCACTGCCCTTTGGCGCTGTATCTGCATACAGTTCCAAATCATTGCCATTTAAAATAACCTTAAAATGATAACTTCCGCTTTTTGTTTCAAGATAGTCCTTGTACAGCGTATCATATTCTTTTTTACTTCTTCCCTTCGCTTCCTGAATGTACTTCGCTTTATCAGGATTACGGTTATAATTCTGATACGTCATTTTATACCAAAAGACAGCTTCATTCCCGTTTTCTTTCCATTCGGATATTTCCAAATCTAATATATCATAATGTTCTCCGTAGGCTTTTATAAATTCCCGCATCAGAAAATGTGACGTTTGGGAATATAAGCTTTCATCATAGCTGTCATCAAGCATAGGAAATTGTACTAAATCAAACATTAACAAAAGTTCAGAATTATCGCCATCGGCATATTTATAATACCTTCCGCCGCTGTAATAAACATCACAATTATCCGAAGCAAGACTTATGCGTCCGAGTGTTCCGCCTTTGCATCTGAGATAAAGCGTTGCATCATACGGACAGCCTGTACCGTTTTTCATCAGTCTGGCTGAGCTCAGCATTTTTTCCAGACGAATAAGTTTATCTGTGTCGGTAAGCGTATAAGTCAAGCCGTAAATTTCAAGCTCAGCTTCAGTGATGTCCTTAATATCCTCTGCTCCTAAAATAACCGTATTGTTCATTTTGGGGTCAAAAATATATTTCTCATCCAAAGTGCCATCAGCCTTCTTTCTGCACAAAAGCATACTTTTTATATCCGATGATTTGCATGTGAGATAATATATACTCCCGTCATGGACTGTTATGCATGTATCACTGAACCATCCTTTCGCATCAGGCACAGCAGAATATGTCTCGGATATATTTTTTAAGGATGCGAAGTTTTTATTCAGTTCATCCTTTGAGGTTGTTCTTACTTTACCGCTGTCAAGATTTATGATATAATTATCAAAATCCTTTATTTCTTCATCCGAACCGTAATTTACAAGCAATGCTTTTTTGCCATCTTCCGAGATGGTAACATCTATTCCGTAGCTTCCCTGCTGATGCGGTGCGCAATTCAGTTTTGATAAATCTATGCTGTACTCAAGCTCGTCATTTACAAGATTATATACAAAGAATCCGTCAAGATAATGGAACACTGCCTTTTCATCATCCACATAGTCAAGCTCTGCCATTATCGAACCGACATGTCTGTTTATATATTTATAAAAATCATTTTGCGACATCGAATTATTATCTGTATTCACTGCAATCGCAACAGATACGCATAATATCACTGACAATACCGCCGCAAATGATATTACAGATGCAAATTTCGACAGTACTCCGCTTTTTGAGCGGATTTTTGTAAATCTGTTTTGCATTTTTTTCTTATCGGCACTCATTTTGGTTGTATACAAATTTTCAAGCATTATCCACACCTCCGATTGCATTACCACCCCTGATCATCAATAAACCACTGTCCGCCTTTTTTGTCTCGCACAAGAATCATCGACCAGTTTCTGTATTCTCCCTCACTGTAACGTCCATATTCCATTCCTTCCGGATATTCAATGTCATAATCGACCTTCAGTACAATGACATTCTCTATATCGGTCCCGTTAACACTGCCTCGTCCCGATGTGACATATGATTTTCTGACAGGGTCAAACGGATCATATGATATGTTTTTAAGTGTAGTTTTTTCATTATGCCATAATATAACATTTTTTTCAGCATGCCATGGAGTAAGTGTTTTTAAAATAGCCTTTCTGTCACGTGCCGCTTTTGCCTTAAAATAATCTTTGACAACCTTGCGTGCTGATTCAACCTCTTCATCAGTAAATGTAAATACATCCAGTAAAGTCTGCTTAATTGTAATCAGCATTTCGGATTCATCAAAAGTTAAAACTCCTTTGTAAAAGGTATCTTTCTTTTCTTCGTCCCACTTGACGTTTGTGTCACCGCCCACCATATAAGCAACCGCTCTTAACGGAATATACGCAACACCATCTATTAACACCGGCGGCGGCAAATATCCGATTGAATTTTTGCTGCTTCCAATCTGACAATATTCTGTTTTGCCATCCTTTATCATCTCAATTATCGGCATCTGCCAATTCAGTGCCATGGTTGAACCATAAATATATTTAAGTACATCATTTTTAACAAACGCACGTTTCCACTCATCCGGATTTTCAATATCTGCAATAACCTCTTTGCCATATTCATGCGCCTGATTTACATTTTCAACCCAGAAAATCTTCCCTGACTCGAGATGAATTGTATTGAACCCCGAATCATATACAGGAAATGTATATCTTCCCATATGATGCTCATATTCTGATTTGTCAACATCATACCGGACTTCATATCCTAGCATTTCAAATATCTGTCTGAGCGGCACATAGTATGCATCGGTATGTGTTGCCAGTTTGTTTTCTATATGTACTATATTTATTCCGCTCTCCTTTTCGTTAAATACAAGTCTTCCGTTTGTAAATTCAACTCCCTCAAAAACAGCCATTGCAACCGCCGCACACCCAAGCACAACTGTAAACACAACAGCCGAAAAGACTGATAATACATTGGCACTCTTACCGTATTTTTTTCTTATTATCATGAATCTGTTCTGTAGTTTTTTCTTATCGGCACTCATTTTGGTTGTATACAAATTTTCAAGCATGTTTTCCCCCTACCTTTCTTCTATTAAATCAAGAATTGTTCTCATGTAGAGTTTTTCTTCCTCCCCTGACATATTTTTTGTTACAGCCATATCGCATGCAACCTCACATGCTTCACTTATATTCATGCGCAATAAATATGCCATAGGATTGAACCAATGTACGGCATTTATAAAAACCGAAAACCATTTCACAGCTAAGTCTTTTCGTTTATAATGTGTAAGCTCATGTCTGAAAATCATCCGCATATATTCATCGGGAATTTCCCTGCACGGAACGTAAATAACAGGAAACAAAATCCCAACAAGCATGGGCGACTTTACATGTGCAGAAACTCTGAGTCTTATTTTTCGCTTTATATTGAGCTCATTCTTAATTTCACATAACAACGTACCCCCGGATAAATATACCGAACTGCTTTTCATATGTACAATAAATTTTATATAACTGAAAATAACCGTTACCAAAAACACAATTACTCCCAAAATCCATATGTACATACACAAATCAAAAATTTTTATACCGTAGCTCACCTTTTTGTTTTCTTCTTCAGCCATTTCAGACGAATTAAGATTATTTTCGTTATACGGCTCATTTATATACAATTCCTCAAATTCCTCTTTTACAAGCTCATTGGTCTGTACAGGAATACTTAAAGGTATTGTCTGTATATTGCGTGCCGGTATCAGATGATATATCGGAATGACCATCATAAGCATTACCGCTATCCATGCACTGCATTGCCACTGTGCAGGAAATTTCTTTGCTGTGACAGGTTTAAAAATTAATAACAAGGCCGTCATAAAAAATCCGAAAACGCTGAGTATCAGTACAGTTTTAAATAGTTCGTACATCTCATTACTCCAAATCAAACATTTTTTTCAAATCAGACATATCCTCTTTTGTAAGCTTTTCGTTTTCATATAACGCAGCAACAAGATTTTTCACTGACCCTTTATAGAGCTTTGAGAGAAAATTCTGTGTTTCATTCATATCATAATCATTTTGCTTCAAAAGTGGATAATACAAATTTGTTTTACCTTTTTTTTCACAATCTACTACTCCCTTTTTCAACAATCTTTGTAAGAACGTTGAAACGGTTGACGCCGTCCAGTCGTTGCCGTCAAGCGCTTTTACTACATCGGATACAGTCATTTTATCTTCCGCATCCCATAAAATTTTCATAATCTCGTATTCCGAATCGGTTATCGTTTGTTTTATTACTGACATCGTCATGTCCTCCTTTTAAAACATTCAGTGTAATTACACTTGTAGCTACATTTGTAGTATATCACCTGTAGCTACATTTGTCAATATATTTTTCAAAAAAATATACCCGACTGTGTTTTAACACAAATCGGGTATTTACTTTTCTGCATTAACCATGTGCGCTTTTGAACACATCGGCAATTTCAGTAATGGTCATAAACGCTTTCGGGTCAATGGTATGAACCATATTTTTCATTCGTACAATCTGAAAACGGTTTACAACAAAATAAATAACTGTTTTATCAGCATTTGAATATCCGCCCTTTGCCGCAATTTTAGTTGTACCGCTTTCAAATGCGTCCATTAATGCCATGCTTATTTCTTCAGGCATCTCGGTAACTATCATTACCGCCTTTGAACGGTCAATACCTTCAACGATAAAGTCTATCATTTTAAGTCCGGCACCATACGTTACAATGGAATACAACGGTAAAATCCAGCTTTGAAGAACAAAACCTGATATTATATAAAGAAGCACATTATATACCATCACAAACGTTCCGACCGTTACACCGAGACCTTTTGCAAAGATTACCGCCATAACTTCAACACCGTCAATAGCACCGCCAAATCTTATTGTAAGACCGCTTCCGACACCTGAAATCAGTCCTCCGAACAGTGCGCACAGCAGCAAGTCATTTCCTGCAAGCGGTGATGCAAGGCTTACGTCAATAGGAAGCACATCAGTTATCAGCCACGCCCCCAGAGAATATATACATACTGCATACAGCGAATACACAGTAAAAGCTATGCCCTGCTTTTTATAGCCGAATAAAAATAACGGAAAATTCAATAGTATAAGAAACAGCGACAAACTTAAATACTCAGGCGTAACCTGTGCAAGCAGCATTGAAGTTCCCGATATGCCACTGTCATAAAGCTTAACCGGATTCAGAAATACGGTAATGCCAAATGCATTTATAAACCCCGCCAATGTAAGTACAATAAAATTAGATAATTTTAAGTTTTTCAACTTATCAACCTCCTGATATATGTTAATTTATTATATAAAAGTCGAACTAAAGCCAATCTTTTTAGCTAAATTAAATTCATCTTTGATAAACTCATTATACCATATTTCAAAAAAATATTCAACTGCACATCGGTTAATTTTTTGCAACCTTATTCAGAGCAAAAAAAGAACCGTCGCTATGACGGTTCTTTTTTCAATTACGCATTAAGCTTAGCAAGTTTAATTGCTAACTGTGACTTCTTTCTTGCAGCGCTATTCTTATGAAGAATACCCTGTGAAACGCCCTTGTCAAGCTTTTTAACAGCATCGTTAAATAAAACCTGTGCGTTTTCCTTGTCACCTTCCAATACAGCTGTTTCAAACTTCTTAACAGCAGTCTTAAGCGCAGTTTTGTGAGTCTGGTTAATCAAAGTCTTCTTTGCAGTAACCTTAACTCTCTTTTTTGCTGACTTAATGTTAGGCACTATACACACCTCCAAATAATTTAATCTATAATACCGTAATATTATACATCAATATGAAGATAAATGCAAGTGTTTTTTTGAAAAAATTTAAAATATTTCAAAAATTTTTATGTAAACCTTGCTCAGCACTCAAGAATTGCCTTAAAATACTCAAGAGAATCGAACCTTCTGTCCGCCTGCGTGAGCAAATATCCTTCTGAAATTTTGCCGAGCATTTCAAACAGCACATCATTGCCCGTAAACGAAAGCATTTTCTTATCAGGCATACGTACAATATGGTTAAGTGCACGATACACACCTTCATTAAGCGGTACACAATCCTTTGAAGCACACGCCGAACACACAACCGCACCCTTTGACAAATCAAACGCACACAGCTTATTTGAGCCGCACACACCGCATGCGCCGAGATTTGGCTCATACCCTTCCACAGACATAAGCTTTAACTCATACACGCTTTTTATCTTCATAATCGGCTCATCACGGTATGCCAGTGCATAAAGGGTATTCAAAAGAATTTTCAAAAGTCTGTTGTCGGGGTTTCCCTCACCGAGCATTGCATACGTTATATCAAAAAGATACGTACAAAGCGAAAGCTTTTTAATGTCCTCGCTTATCGGGAAAAATCCGTCGATAACGTTTACACTTTTAAGTGTAGAAATATCACGTCCGCTTTCGTAAAGCTCAAACTCTCCCCACGAAAGCACCTGACTTGACGCCGCCTGACGGCTTTTCAGTTTTTTTGCGCCGTAGCTTACAGCCTTCACAATCCCCATATCCTCAGTAAATATACTGAGCATTCTGTGACCTTCACCGTAATCGCTCTGCTTTATAATAACTCCTCTTGCTCCGTTATCTGACATACTTCCCCATTATCCTCTTTGCTATCGTTTGTGATAACCTCTTTATATAAAAGATACGCTTCAATACTTCCCGTACGTGTAAATGTCTCCCATGAAAACAAATCCATCTTTCCGCCTCCGAAAATAAAACTGTAAATATAACTTTTACTTTTTTAGTTTGTTTCGTTTTTTGGCGGTTATACTGACACTATTTTCTATTCTGATTTATACCCGAAATTCTTTATTAGAAAATCGTTGTTTCGCCAGTCAGTTTTCACTTTTACCCACAGCTCAAGATAAACCTTTTTATCAAGCATTTTTTCAATATCACCACGGGCAAGTGTACCGATTTTTTTCAGCATTTCACCGTTTTTTCCGATAATTATTCCTTTATGCGTTGCTTTTTCACAGTAAATCGTCGCATATATATTAGTAATATTGGGTTTTTCCTGCATTTTTGTAATCTCAATTGCTATGCCATGTGGTACTTCCTTATCAAGAAGCCACAACATTTTCTCACGCACAATTTCCGCCGCAATCTGTTTTTCAGGTTGGTCGGTAACCATATCCTCGTCATAAAACTGAGGCCCGTCAATAAGATGCTCACGAATATCATTTAACAGAATTTCCACTCCGTCGCCCGTTTTTGCACTTATGGGTACAATGGACTCAAACTCGTTCATTGACGAATAATCAGCTATCATCGGTAAAAGGTCTTCCTTATTTACAGCATCCACCTTATTCAGCACAAGAATACACGGAACACCTGATTTTGAAGCATTTTTTGCAATTTCACGTTCCATATCCTGAATTTTACGGCTTGCATCAACCACAAACAACACCACATCCACATCGCCGATGCTTTCATTTGCAACGTTGACCATATACTCGCCAAGCTTATTGTGCGGACGATGTATTCCGGGAGTATCCGTAAATATAATCTGTTCTTCGTCAGTTGTATAAACTGCAAGAATTTTATTTCTTGTTGTCTGCGGTTTATCCGATATAATTGCAATCTTCTGTCCCGCAATTTTATTTAAAAGAGTTGATTTGCCGACATTCGGCATACCGATTATCGAAACAAATCCCGACTTAAATTCCTTATTTTCCATATTTTAAATTCCTTTCCTTCTGTAAAACAAACAAATAATATCCGAAATTGCCAGAGCGCAAAACAACGCTCCGAAAACAGGGTTTGAAAAAATCACTTTCAGCGTCTGCACCCATCTTTGTATATCATTAAAAATAAATCCTGCGCATACAACGGCACCTCCCGCGCACACAAAAACCGCCGCAGCCGCCGTATCCTTCGCACACTTTGCCGTCTCGCTGTACTCTTTTGTTGCAGTATCTACCGCATTTTCTATTGCCGTATTTAACAGCTCGGCACACAGCACAACCGAAAACACAAGAAGAACAACCGCCCATTGCACAGCAGTAAGTCCGTAAAATACAGCAAAATAAATCACAGACAGCATAATGGATATATCAAATCTTAAATTATACTCGCTTTTTAATGCGCTGACAAAACCGTTTTTCGCACAAGTAAAGCTGTTTAAAAAATTCCTGTTTTTCATTTTTTATCCCGTGTAATACCCATGCTATTTAAAATTTCTTCCTGCTTTTTACACATCTGTTCTTCATCCTCAACGCAGTCAACATGGTCATATCCGAGAAGATGAAGCATCGAATGTGCAGTCAAAAATGCAACCTCACGTTCAAAGCTGTGTCCGAATTCCTCTGCCTGCTCCATTGCACGCTCAAGTGATATTACTATATCACCGAGAATTACAAGCTCTCCGTCCATTTCGTATTCAGCGTCAAATTCATCCGACTCGTCAAATTCAAGCATAGGAAATGACAATACGTCCGTTGCACACTCAATTCCTCTCTGCTCATAATTAATCTCACGAATTGCTTCGTTATCCACCAACGTGACGCTTATTTCCGCATCAAAATCACATTCTTCATATTCCATTGCTCTCACGCACACCGATTCTATAAGCTTTTCCAAATCAGGTGTAAGAGCTATTTTGTCCTGTTCATTTTCCAATATCAGCGATACCATTTTTTCACCTTAAAATCCGTGCATCAGCTTTTCTTTTTTGCACGTCTTTCCTTTTCCTCGTCGTATTTTGCATATGCTTTTATAATCTGTTGTACAAGCGGATGACGTACAACGTCTTTTTCCGTTAACGTACAGAATTCTATACCCTCTATATTTTTCAGCACTCTTGCCGCCTCTTTTAAGCCTGAACGCTTGTCACCGGGTAAGTCTATCTGTGTAATGTCTCCCGTTACAACCGCATGTGAACCAAAGCCTATACGTGTAAGAAACATCTTCATCTGTTCGGGTGTGGTATTTTGCGCTTCATCAAGGATGATAAATGCATTATCAAGCGTTCTTCCTCGCATATACGCAAGCGGTGCAACCTCAATAACTCCCTTTTCCTGATACCTTGCAAAGCCTTCACCGCCAAGCATTTCATACATACCGTCATAAAGCGGTCTCAGATACGGGTCAACCTTATTCTGCAAATCTCCCGGTAAAAATCCAAGCTTTTCACCTGCTTCAACGGCAGGTCGTGTAAGAATTATGCGGTTTACTTCCTTTGCACGAAGTGCAGTCACCGCCTTTGCAACCGCAAGGTATGTCTTACCTGTTCCGGCAGGACCTATACCGAATACAATCGTATTATTTGATATTGCATCAACGTATTTTTTCTGACCCAGCGTTTTTGTTTTAATCGGGTGTCCCTTTGAATTTATGGCAATACAGTCGTCACCAAGCATCTTTATATCAATACCGCCGTTTTCCTGAACCATTGTAATTGCATAAATAATTTTCTGGCTGTCGATAATCTCGCCACGTGCAATAATCTGCATAAGCATATTAATCACTTCCGAAGCCTTATCAACGTTATCCTCTTCACCCGTAAGCATAAGAGAATTATCCCTTGCACGTACATTTACTCCGAGTGATTTTTCCAGAAGCTTTATGTTCTCGTCAAAGCTTCCGAATAATGCCGAAAGGTCTGCGCCATCCGACACTTCAATCTGTCTGTTTATCAACAATATTCAACTCCTCTGTTTCTTCTGTTAGTTTTTCTGTACCTATTTTTTCAATAAAGTCCATTATCAATTCAACCTCTACGGTTTCATCGTCAATATAATTATATTTTAGCTCCCTATTTATAAGCGAAGCGTCATACATAAGCTCCTTTGAGATTTTTTCTTCAAGCTCATTTTCCGCAAAGTCTATCACCGCCTCAAGACTTAGCGGCTCACGGTTTCTCGAAACCTCCTGTATGGTGACGGTGTTTAATGCAATGCCCGAATACCCACGAAACGGAATATTCAACTCATAGCGTTTTTCGTAAACATTATAGTCCTCATATCCTGTGTCATGGTTTATAAAAAGCGGAAATTCCTTTCCGAATAATTCAAGAGTGTATCTTCTCTTCTCCTTACCCGAAAATATATCGGATTGATAATATGTACGGTATCTGCCCTTTGCCTTATGGGTTGTATACGCTTCAATAATTCCCGAAGCGTGAGTGTACATATACTTCTCCTCTTCGCCCTCTTTAAACAGCGGAACCTTACCCGAAATCACCGTTTCGCCCGCCGTTACAGTGTCACCTGCTTTAAACTCAGAGTGTCCGTTTTTTAATATGATGTTTTTAATGTATCCGTCTGTTGCGGCGATAATATCACATGGAAGATTTCGGTCAAACACCTGAGGCGGAATTATTTTTTCATACACCTCAAGCCTTGCCTTTGAGCCTTCAACGTATACCCACGCCCATGAAATATTTTCATTCTCACGCAGTATGCGTTTTTTTACCTGTGCAATATCATCAATTTTACTTTTTCTTGCACCCGGATATATCCCCGATTTTTCAAGGGATTTTACCACCGTTTCGTAATCAGCATTTTCAATGCCCTCTATCTCCACTGCCCATATAAACTGCGAGCTTACAACAAAAAACAATGCGCACATAATTGCTCCCGTAATCAGTGCATAACGCCCGCCGTATCTTCTGTAAAGATTAAATAAGCCTTTTTTCTTTTTTATCCGCACACGTGTTTTTGTTTTAAACACCACCGGCCTTAAAAGAGCAAAGGAATTTTTATCCACACAGCTTTCGATACTTCCGTCCTGACAGTATCTGAGATAATAAAGTTTTATATTTCTTTTGACGCAAATATTTATAAATCGTTCCGTATCGGAGCCATATATATCTATTATAACATATCCTTTCAGAAATTTAAAGAACTTATTAAACATTTTTTACCCCTTTTTGTTCTTTATACTCAATTTTTTGAAAAATCCCCGAAACTGTCAGCACTTCGGAGGTTATAAGTTCAACTCTAAGACTCTCTCCCGACACGGAAATAACCATATGCTTTGCAACAACAACCAACTCGGTATCTGTGTACAGGGATATACTTTTATAATTTTCAATATACATACTGCTCATTCCCTGCACTGTTACAACAGGAATATTCATTATGGCAGACTGCGGAACACCTAACGTCTGTGCAAGCTGTTTTCTTATTTTCTGCATACAGATTACCCTTTCTTTAAGTTCTATTCTAATTTATGAGTTTTTCCGAATTAAAATACCTATCATTATCATATACATAACTAAATACAATTTTATGAGAGGTTTTCGGGGTTATGAAGAGAATTTTTTTGAGTATATCTGTTCTGGGAATAATCGCACTGATACTTTCAGATACAGCCGCATCGCTGTTTTATGCACGTGATGCTATAAACGTCTGCTTTGAAATGATAATCCCTACGCTGTTCCCGTTTTTTATTTGTTCCGGTATTCTTATTCACTCGGGTTTTTGTGAAATGCTCGCACGGTTCTTTTCGTTCTGTATGAAACCGTTATTCGGTATAAGTGGCGCAGGTGCTTCCGCTTTTATTCTTGGGATTATAAGCGGTTATCCTCTCGGTGCAGTCACTGCCGGAGAGCTGTACGAAAACAATTATATCACCAAAACTGAAGCTGAACGTCTGCTTGCATTTTGCAACAACTCAGGGCCGCTGTTTATACTCGGCTCGGTAGGTACCGCTGTGTATGCCGACATGAAAACGGGTGCCATGCTTTATATAACACATTTACTTGCCGCACTTAGCGTCGGAATAGTTTTTCGGTTTTACAGAAGAACTGAAAATTGTTCAGTGTATTCACCCACTTCCGAAAACAAATTATCCGTCGGTGAAATTTTTAATATTTCACTGCAAAATGCCATCAGGAACATTCTTACCGTATGCGGTGCAGTGGTGTTTTTTTCCGTATCAGGACGTGTTCTGCTTGATGTTTTTCCGCTCTCAGCATATACATATACTATACTTTCGGGAATCATGGAATTTGCCACAGGCACAGTTAATATATCTTACCTCCCAGCTCCGCTTGCCGAAAAGCTTTTTCTTACCGCTTTTACAATCGGCTTTGCAGGAATAAGCGTACATGTACAGGTTATTGCGGTCATTGCAAAGTATAAGCTTAATCTTACGCCGTATTTTATCGGCAAAATCCTGCATGGAATACTTGCGGCGCTGTATATGCTTGTATATCTGCACTTTAACCCCATTACAGTTGAAAGCTTTTCGCCGTCAATTTCAAAAGCCTTTGCGGCAGTTTCGTTCTATGAGGGTATAAGCGTTTTCTGCATTGCCACCGTTTCCGTTTCATGCGCATTGTTTTTGTTTATACAAAGAAAAAAATATCAGACAAACCCTTGAGTTTATCTGATATTTTTTATTTATAAGATACTCTGTAAGAATTGTTTTGTACGTGGATTTTGAGGATTTGTGAAAATTTCGTCGGGTGACGCAATTTCAGCAACCTTACCGTCATACATAAACACTACCTTATCCGCAACCTCACGGGCAAAGCCCATTTCGTGAGTTACGACAAGCATTGTCATGCCGTCTTTTGCAAGCTTTTTCATTACCGCTAAAACTTCACCGACCAATTCAGGGTCAAGTGCTGATGTGGGTTCATCAAAAAGCATAACATCAGGATTCATGCACAACGCTCTCACAATAGCAACTCTCTGTTTCTGACCGCCTGAAAGCTGTGCAGGATAAGCATTTGCTCTATCCTTTAAACCTACCTTATCAAGGAAATCAAGTGCAAGCTCCTCCGCTTCTTTTTTTGATTTTTTAAGAAGCTTTATCGGTGCAAGTGTCATATTGTCAAGAACCGTCATATTCGGGAAAAGATTAAAGTGCTGGAACACCATTCCCATCTTCTGACGATGCTGATTGATATTTATTTTGGGGTCTGTTATATCCACGCCATCAAGATAAATTTTTCCCGATGTAGGAAGTTCAAGAAGGTTAAGTGAACGCAAAAAAGTAGATTTACCGCTTCCCGAAGGACCTATTATAACAACAACCTCGCCACGCTGTACATCAAGACTTACGTCATCAACCGCTTTAATAGTGCCGTTATTATAATGCTTGCAAAGATTTTGCGTTTTTATAAGACAATTATCGCTCATTCTTACGCAACCTCCTTTCAAGTCTGCTTACAATAAATGTGAGGAACATTACAAGCAGCAAATACACTGCCGCAACTGCCAATAATGGCATAAATGCTGAGAATGTACGTCCTCTTATAATATCTCCGGCTTTTGTAAGGTCTTTGATACCGACATATCCGGCGATTGATGTTTCCTTTAACAGTGCAATAAACTCATTAAGAAGTGTAGGAAGCACCGTTTTAAACACCTGCGGTATTATTATGTATGTCATCGTCTGAACATAATTAAATCCCAATGAACGACCTGCTTCAAACTGACCGTTATCAATAGACATAATTCCGCCTCTTAAAATTTCGGCAACATATGCGCCCGAATTTATACCAAACGCAATAGATGCAACCATAACGCCGTTTGTGGACGACTGAAAAATGAGGAAATACGCAATCAAAAGCTGAACAACAACAGGAGTTCCTCTGACAACAGTAAGATAAATCTTACATATCGCATTCACAACAGTGAATATATAATATCCGAAGCCTTTTCTTCTCTCAAGAGTTTCACGGTTTTTATCGTATGTTGAACGAATCATTGCAACAACAATACCGATAGCCACACCCATAAGTACGGCAAAAAACGCTATCAGCAAAGTATTACCAAGACCGCCAAGCAAATACTTCCAGCGTGAATCTTCAATAAAATTCAGTATAAACTGTTCCTTTAAACTCAACTCATCATCTCCATTTAGTTAAAAAGCAGCGGTGTCATACACCGCTGCTTTTTTTATTATTCAGCGCTAATATACTTATCTACTATCTTATCAACTGTGCCGTCAGCTGTTAAATCCTTTAATGCACCGTTGATTTTTTCAAGTAATTCTGTGTTTTCCTTTGATACGCAGATTGCATATTCTTCAACTGCATATTCTGTATCAAGAATCTTTAAGCCCTTGTTTGCTTCAACGAATGACTTAGCAGGTTCATTGTCAATGATTACGCAATCAACCTTACCGCTTGTCAAAGCTGCAACAGCGTCTGCGCCCTTGTTATAAGGCGTTACTGCATCGTCGCCGTATTCGTCTGCTGAATAGATGTGACCTGTTGTATCCTGCTGTACGCCGATTTTCTTGCCTTCAAGGTCTTCAATTGCCTTGATAGCTGAATCCTCTGTTACGATTACTGACTGAATACCTGTAGCATATGTGTCTGAAAAGTTTACGCTTTCCTTACGTTCATCTGTTACAGTCATACCTGCCATACCCATATCGTATTTGCCTGTCTGTACACCTGCGATGATTGAACCGAATTCAGTATCCTGAATTTCAAGCTCCATACCAAGCTTATCTGCAATTGCCTGTGCAATTTCAGCGTCAATACCTACGATTTTTTCATTCTCATAAAACTCATACGGAGGGAATGCCGCATTTGTTGCCATAACAAGCTTGTCATCCTTTTTTTCACCGCCGCAGCCTGTAAGTGCTGTACATGCCATTGCAGCCGCACAAATCAATGTTAAAATCTTTTTCATATTTTTTACCTCCAAAATATATTTTTTCATACTGTATCTATTTTAATTCATAACATCTTTTTTGTCAAGTGTTTTTGATGATAAAATCACCATCGCACAAATAATTACTCATTTTCACCTATATAGCGAAATCTCGGAACTCTCTTCCCCATCACTTCGACCTCTTCGTCCCACATATACAGCGGGCGCACCCATATATCACCCTCACCGTACAGTGCTTTATAGACAACCATCTTTTCCAGAGTTTCCGAATGATTTGCTGTCCCTATCAGTTCGTATCTGTTACCTTTATAGTGCTCGTATATTCCCTTTTTCAAAAAAATCCCCTCATTTCACTTCGCTTCAAAGCAATAAAAGTTTCCGTAGCTCCAGTTATATGAGCTTCCGTTATGACGGTCAAAGGTGAGCCAGAAATATCTGATACGGCTACCCATTTTTACGGGTACAACCGTTCCCCAGCCTCTGAATCCACCGTCGGGATAATTGAATTGCGCACTCCGTACACCGTCTTTTGAATACACACGGTAATCTGATGTCTTTTCAAAGGAATTACCGCAGATAAAATATTGTTCGCCGTTAATTTTTACAAACGAACCGCCCGTTTCGGCGTCCCCCGTGCCTTTTCCGAGATATTTATATCCGCTAAACGGCTTATCCGATTCAAAGAACACATAACGATACTGATTTATTTCAGGGTCAAGTCGGCAGATTGCCATAAACCACTTATTCTTTTCCTCATCATAAAAGAAATCGGGATCTTCATCGCCTTCAATACCTTTAAAGTCTGAATTATCATTCTTATCCGATTTTTCCATAAGCTCAATATCTATAACATTAACGCCAAATCTTGGATCACCCTCAAATATCGAATGACCAAGAATATGTTCATGGGCAAAGGAGCATACCCACAAATACCATTTATTTTCCGCACGATGGTAAAGCACCGATGCCGCAACGTCACCGCACCATCTTCCGTCACCGCTGTCGTAAAATACAGCGCCCGTAAGTTCAATCTCTGCCGTGGAAGGCACCCACGCAAAAATCCCCTGGAAGCATTGTTCCTGTAAACGTATTGAAGCAGTAAAATAAACTTTTCCGCCATCCACCATCACTTCACCATTCTCATAGCGAATTGTTCTCATGTCGGCAATGGAAATGCCATTATCAATATAAGATAATACTTCCTTTACGGCAACCTTTCCATCCGCATACAGAGCTGCATAGCCGTTTGTAAACACCTCATACAAATCTGCATCATTAAAAGCGGTTTCTTTAAATGTACAAAAATACTGCGCCTTATCATTGTTCTTAAAATAAACATCAAATGCGCCGGGCCGACAGCTTAGGCACATAGTAAATTCACCATTATTATGTAAATCAATACTTTCTTCGTGCGTATCGCATCGGTAAAACAGCTTTCCCTTGCCTACGCTTATAACCGCCTCACAGTCAGGTATTGCAAAACAAAACCCAACTTTTCCGTCATCTGCGTTTGCGGTAATTTCATACGTCGCATACGGAAAATATTCGCACATGAAGCGTTTTACACCGCCATCAACCGTATATGTATCAGAATCAACACTCTCAAAAGCCGTATCCTCTTTCCGGAGCATTGGATACAAGTCACCTCTGCTGTCATTTACAAAGTCTTTTGCAAATGACATTTCTGCAAGCTTCAGTCTGAGGTTTTTATACATTGACATCGAAAATTTACGTCTGAATTGTAAATCAAATAAATCCATTGATGCACACTCCTATACGTGTATTACTTTATTTCCTGCCGCTTTATACAAACGGTTTTTTACAGCAAGTCCATAGCCGTCCTTATCACAATATTCCGCAAAAACCACCTTTACGCTCAGCTCATCAAATTGTCGGAGTGCCGCAAAAAGCGACTTTGCATATTCACGATTTGTTTCGCCTGCGCTTATCATAACAGCGTTGTCATAGTCACTCCCGTACATGGTAAGCACACCGCACACAACATTGCTATTTTCATCAAGAAGCTCTTTTATTTTTTTCTGTACAGCATCTTTTTCACCCTCAACCACCGTCACGTCCGCTTCAGGTGCATAATGCTTATATTTCATTCCGGGACATTTGGGTTGTTCGTCAACACTGACAGATTTCAGGATATGTTCATCAATTTCAAGCTCGGGAACTATTTTTCTTAAGTCCTCAACTGTTATTCCGCCGGGACGCAAAAGAACAGGTATTCCTCCCGATGCATCCACAATGGTTGATTCAACACCTACCGCACAATCACCGCCGTCTATTATACAATCTATTTTTCCGCTCATGTCCTGAATTACATGTTTCGCAATCGTAGGACTCGGTTTCCCCGATAAATTGGCGCTCGGTGCTGCAACAGGTACACCTGCCGCCTCAATAATTGCACACGCAATATTATGCTTTGGATAACGTATTGCAACAGTTTCAAGTCCTGCCGTAACTTCATATGGTATACATTCCTTTTTATTAAGAATAATCGTGAACGGACCCGGCATAAATGCATCAATAAGCTTTTTTGCCATATCGCTTATATTACATGCCACATCGTAAATCGCTTCCTTTGAGCATACATGCACTATAAGCGGATTATCAGACGGTCTGCCCTTTGCGGCATAAATCTTTTTTACATTTTCACCGCTAAGTGCAGATGCACCAAGTCCATACACTGTTTCCGTCGGCAAAGCAACAAGACCGCCGTTTTTTATAAAATCGCCGGCCTTTTTTACAGCTTGTAAATCTATATTGTCTTTATCTATCTTAAGTATCTTTGTATTTATCAATTCATGTACTCCTCAAGCATTCTGTGCTTAATATTCCACAGCTTTTCCGATAAATCCACGTAATACAGATGCGGATTTTCAAATCGCTTTACTTCATCCCACAAGCCGTCAATCTCTATACCGCAGTACTCACGCAAAGCCTCAATATCAGGCAAATCATATACACATTCACCGTTTCTGAAAATTTGTTTAAGAAGCGGACGGACATAGAAATTCTTAAAAGTCTTTCTTTTCCATGTGTGTTCGGGATCAAAAATCGTGTAAGGCTTATCATTGTCAATCACCTCATCATGGAGAGTAATAACGTCAGCCATGGCGCTTCTTGTTTCCTTTGAATAGAGTCTGTACACCTGTTTAAAGCAAGGTGTGGTTATCTTTGCAACATTTTCGCTTATCTTTATTTTAGGCGTTATTTCGCCATTTTCGTTTTCAACCGCAACCAGCTTATACACTCCGCCAAACACCGATTCCGATTTTGCGGTTATCAGTCTTTCACCTACACCGAAAATATCAATCTTTGCCCCTTGTAAAAGCATATCACGGATAATATATTCATCAAGTGAATTTGATGCAACTATTTTACAGTCCGCATACCCTGCATCATCAAGCATTTTACGACATTTTTTTGAAAGATATGTTATATCTCCCGAATCTATTCTTACACCATTAGGTCTTTTTCCGAGCGGTTTTAATACGTCATCAAAAACCTTTATTGCGTTCGGAATACCGCTGTTTAAAACATTGTATGTGTCAACAAGAAGTGTACAGTTATCGGGATAAGTTTGTGCGTATGCTTTAAACGCCTCATACTCACTGTCAAACATCTGCACCCACGAATGTGCCATTGTACCCAATGCAGGTACGCCGTACATTTCATCACTGATTGTACATGCTGTTCCCGTACATCCGGCAAGATATGCCGCACGTGCGCCTGAAATTGCCGCACTATAGCCCTGAGCACGTCTTGCACCAAATTCCATCACACTGCGTCCCTGAGCTGCACGTACGATTCTGTTCGCTTTTGTTGCAATCAGGCTTTGATGATTAATCGTAAGCAGTATCATCGTTTCGATGAACTGCGCCTGAATCACAGGACCTCTCACAGACACTATCGGCTCACCGGGAAATATCGGCGTTCCCTCAGGAACTGCCCATACATCACATTCAAATTTAAAATTTTTAAGATATTCAAGAAATTCCTCGCAAAACATGTTTTTGCTTCTTAAATATTCTATATCTGACTCAGTAAATTTCAGGTCTTTAAGATAGTTTACCATATCTTCAACGCCTGCCATAATAGCAAAGCCACCTTTGTCGGGAACTCTTCTGAAAAACATATCAAAGTATGCTACCTTATCCGCCATTCCGTTTTTCAGAAAACCGTTTGTCATGGTAAATTCATAAAAATCCGTAAGCATTGTAAGATTCATAAAAATCCCTCTGCCTTTCTGCCCGTAAATTTATATCCTCTTACCCCGGGCAGGTAAGATTACTGCGAAGTATCATACTTAATCACAGCACGTACACCTCGTTCGTTTGTTACATTTGTATGGAGTATAAAGCCGTCGCTGTTCATGTATCGGTTCATGCCCGAATTATTTGCATACGGACAAAGCACCCAATACGGTCCTCTGACTTCAATATCCTCAAGCATTTCAAGCGTTGGGATAAAAACCAAGTCATCAATGTAGTAATGATATGCAGTTTTTGCAAGGTCATCAACCTGAGAGCGTGTATAATTCCAGTAATGCGCATGATCACCTGCAACAGCGAGGTTTTTATAGTCATACGGAAGAATTACTTCATTTGTAACAGGCTTTATTTTCTTTCTTTCATCATCACTGAATTCTGCAAGAAAATCATTATTAAGCCATTCACGAAGCTCGGAATCCTCCCAGAGATTACTGTTACTGTCAAATATGGTTTCAGTAACGGGGTCTTTTGTGACAAGTATCATGCTGTTATCGTTGTATCTCGAAACAACCTCCCATTTTAAAGGCTTACCCTCGTACGTACCGAAGGTTATCACTTTATTAGGCATTGTTATATAAAATGCACTTGTAAGCGCCGTCACTGCACAAACAGAGAGTATTGCACGCTGTTTACGCATAGTGAATAAGCCAATAACCATAACTGCAAAGAGTATGTCTATGCAGTTGGTGAATAAAAACATATGCTTTGCAATATCAGCTTCACCGTTTCCGATTATCGGAAGCATAAGATTTATCCATAGTCCTAATATAAGCACATTGGTTCCGCAAAGCATGTATAATCTGTTAGGACTTTCCTTTTTCCTGTGATATATAAGGAAAATATCAACAAGAACTATATAAATCGTAAGCAAAATAAATATTGCATATATAACAACAGGACTATACAAAAATTTCAATGCCACACGCACATTACTCCATATACTCCATCTGTCTGTCGTTTCCATAATCACTGTTGATGAGTTACCTGCATTAGGCGGTCTGACATAAGCAGAGCTTTCGATAGCAATATTAAGCTTATTAACAAATCGTTTCGGATGGAAAAGATAGAACATAAGTATGTCCATCTTCGACACTTTATCATAGAAATCACGCTTAAACTCTTCAGAGGTAATATCCACCGGATATTCTGCTTCATCCATATATGCATGAGTATTTACAAGGCATGTATACTTCGTATCCACACCAAGCTGTTCCAAATCCTTTTCAGGAGTATCGCTTTCCTTTACTATACCGAAAAATACAGCCTGATACGTAGTGTCGTTCTGCATCCAGTCAGGAATGGAAACATAAAGATTTATCATAAATCCGATGGATACAGCCGCCGCCGCAATAACTGTAATTTTAAACTTTTTATCCTTTCTTAAAATCATAATTACCGCCGCAAGCATGCTTACGATAATTGAATAAGGAACATTTGCAAGCTTTGAGCCGGCAAAGAAATACAGCGAAATATAAAAATATATTACCTTTGGAATGCTCGGCCGCTTATATATCATAAGTCCTACCGAAATAAGCATCATCAATACTACATATTGAAGCGGCTCACCGTAGAATGAGTTGAAATATAATATATATCCCGCATCACAGAATATTACAAGAAACAGCGCCAGTATTGCATACCTGATAGGCTTCTTCATATCCTGAACAAATGTAAATATTCCCCATGCCGCCATGGCAAGCATGGAAATATATATTGCCGCAAGCCACGCAATATTGTAGGTCGTTTCATCTTTTCCGCTCAAAGTATTTGAAATAAGATTTAAGAGCTTTGATAATTTTATCACCTGAAAATGCGGCGATGAGTATATTTCATTTTCGGCATCAATTCTGTAAACAGATTTCGCCTTTTCTTTAAATGTTTCCCCATGAACCGTCATTTTATAATCTTGTTTGAAAAGATAATAATGATTGGTTTCATCGGCATATTCGAGGTTATTCACTAACAACACACGTCGGAAATCGCCGTTATCGCTAAGACCTACATTTTCGCCCGCATACAAAAGCAGTGAGCATAAAATGACAACCATTAATGCACCGATAAAGGGAAATATTCTATTTTTCCAACTAACAGAATTCAAACCCTGTCCTCCTGAAATTTTCATCTTATAACACGTATGTGTTATCCCTATTTATTCAAGAAAGGCGGAAAATACTTTCCGCCCTTCAAAAAATATCTATTAAATAAAGCTTAAATCAAAAGGAAAATCCGCCTTTTCGGCTGTATCCTCCGGAACGTTTTGAATCAGCACTTTTCTTAAGCGCCTGAATTTTTTCATCACTGTCCTGCTTGAATTTTGAAAGCTTATCTTCAAAAGACAGTGAATCATCCGCTTTTGCAAACAAATCCACATCTGCCGGACGAACAGGCTTGTTATCCTTGGGAGCTTCCTTCTTCACCTTCACAGCTTTTGGTTGCGAAACTGCAGCCTGCTTTATGGATAGACTGATTTTTCCGCTTTCCTCAATCTTGATAACCTTAACCTTTACGCTGTCACCTTTTTTGAGGTGATCACCTATCTCTTTTACATATTCGTTTGAAACCTCTGAAATATGTACAAGCCCCGACTGATTATTACCGATGCCGACAAATGCGCCGAAAGGCATAACGCTTATCACTTTGCCGTCTAAAACATCTCCTACTGAAACCATATCCTTTTTTCTTCCCCCTGATTTTATTGACCTTCTGATACGTCCACGAAAATTTTGGCGTTGTTCTTTACAAGACCCAATTTTTCAGATGCAATTTTTTCTATATATTCGTCCGAATCCACCTCAGTTTTTAAGCTGTCGATTTCCTCCTGACGTATTTTTTCGTATTCAATTTTATCCTGAAGCTCTGCAATGTTCTGTTTATTGCGGTATATCTGCGGCATCTGCATAATGCCCTTGAATATCATAGCTCCGGAAATCACAATTATTGCCCACACTTTTATGCTTGTATGATTTTTTTTATAAAATGCAACAAGCTTGTCTTTATATATATTCATTTGAGCTTATCCTTTCCGACAACAGTTTTCCCCATGGTATGTTTTAATTTTGCACACAAGGGTACTAATAGAATTTTATACAAAAACTTCGGCGGTGTCAAGAGTATTTGGAAAATTAAATGAATAAATTTAAAAATATTTTTAAAAATTACCTTAAACAGCACAAAAAACAGCTTCTGAAGCGTCAGAATATACAATAAAGCGCCGATTACAAAGCCTGCAATTTCAAACGCACGCACCTCACCGTTATTAAACCTCCACAAGCAGCTCCACATTGCCGCAGTGCAGACGCACCAGAAAATAACATCTTCAAGAAACACAAAAAATCCGTTCTGCTTTACCGAAATTCTTATTGCCCGAAATACATCATAAAGCATCACCGAGCCCGCTCCGCATAAAGCAGATGCAATCAGTGCATATGCTTCCTTTGTCATATCAGTTAAACAGAGAGGAAACAAGACTTCCCTTATCTTTTTTATCTGTGTATTCAAGTGTACGTATTTCACCCGAAGCGTCCAGCTTTCCGTTATCTGTATCAAGCTTGTTTATGTTAAGCTTTTTGCCTCTGATAATCAGTCTGCCCATATTGGTTTTGAGCTCTATTTTATCCTCTGAAAATGCTATAACGTCCTCTACTCCGCCGGCAAGGATTTTTTCCCTCTTTACAAGCTCAACAAAATGAGCCTCATTCGTCTGCTTTTTTATATCATTTACCATAATTTGCACCTCCGCACATTACTTTCAGTAATGTATATGCAGAAAATGCGTATTTATTCTATAACCTCATACAGCGACGAAGCGTCATTTTTAAGCACATGCTCGGCTATTCCTATCACACGCACCTTGATTATTCTCTCGCCCATTTTTATTTCAAGAATATCGTTTTCCTTTACATCATACGATGCCTTTACAATTTTTCCGTTTACTGTTATTCTGCCCTGATCGCACGCTTCGTTTGCTACAGAGCGTCTTTTTATAAGGCGTGAAACCTTCAGATATTTGTCAATCCTCATAACTTACCTCTTTTTTCAAAAAAATAAACTGCGACATATGCCGCAGTTTACTTTTCTCATAAATAAAATTACTTATTTAC
>JAXJRQ010000098.1:0-6601 GCA_036310525.1 Clostridia bacterium | reverse complement strand
TAATTGATGCATTAAATTAATGCATCAATTAATTGTGTGTTATTTTTATTATTGGTAAATTGTAATTTATCGGGATGATGAATATTATGATGGTTGTAGGGGACATTCGTGAATGTCCCCTACAACCATCATTGCAAATATTCCGATAACCGTCCTTACTGTTGCATATTTATTTTATTGTAAGTTATTTTCCTGTATAAAATTGAGGGATAAAACTTTCATCTGCCGCTTCACCCTCCTGCACAAAAGCGTTTTCAATTCCTATATCCATGCAGTAATTGACAAGCGTTTGATAGTATTTTTCGTCAATACGGCGGTTAAGCTCGGGAAATGCCGATACATGCGGTAAGGGCGTATACTGATTCATTATACTGATATAAATATCATTTTTATACACCGAGTAAAGATAATCCATTATCTTCTTTGAATCAAACAACAGTCCCGGAAGCATCAGGTGTCTCACAATAACGCCCTTTTGCATTATCCCGTTTTCGTCAAAAACAGGCTTTCCTGCCTGCTTAAACATTTCATCAAGTGCAGACTTTGCATAATTGAAATAATTCGGTGCATTTGAATATTTTACTGCATATTTATCCGAAAAATACTTCATATCGGGCATATAAATATCCACATACCCGTCAAGTCGCTTTATTGTGTCGATGCTTTCATAGCCACCCGAATTATACACTACGGGAATATTTAGTCCCTTTTCTCTTGCAATATCAAGTGCTTTTATTATTTCTTCCGCAAAATGAGTGGGCGTAACGAGATTAATATTATTTGCTCCCTCATTCTGCAAACGTATAAAATGCTCTGTCAGTTCATTAACAGTTACAACAAAACCGTTATTGCAAGTACTTATGCTGTAATTCTGGCAATACACGCATTTCATATTGCAACCTGAAAAAAATACCGTTCCAGAGCCGTTTTCCCCTGAAATACACGGCTCCTCCCAATAATGCAGTGCCGCACGGGCAATTTTTAATTTATCGTCAGCACCGCAAAAACCTTTTTGCCCTATACTGCGGTCTACACTGCATTGTCTAGGACAGAGCGTACATTTTACTTTTTCAAGACTCATTATTTACAAAATTTTTCTATATAGTTATCTATAGCCGCATCAATTATGCTCTTTGCAGTTTCACGGTCACTCACTTCATTTACGGCTGTTTCCTTGTTTTCGAGGTTCTTGTATACCGTAAAGAAATGCGACATTTCATCAAATACGTGCTTCGGAAGCTGATCTATATTTGTGTATTGATTATAATTTGGGTCATTAAAAGGTATTGCAATTATTTTTTCGTCGTTTCTGCCGTTATCTATCATTGAAATAACTCCGACAGGATATGCTCTTACCAAAGTAAGCGGCTGTATTTTTTCTGAACAAATCAAAAGTACGTCAAGCGGGTCATTATCGTCGCCGTAGGTACGGGGAATAAATCCGTAATTTGCCGGATAGTGTGTTGATGTATACAAAATTCTGTCAAGCATCAGATAGCCGGTTTCCTTGTCAAGCTCGTACTTCTTTTTGCTTCCTTTTGAAATCTCCACTACGCATATAAAATCATCAGCGCTTATTCTCTTGGGAGATATGTCATGCCAAATATTCGACATTGTAACCACTTCCTTTTCTTATATTAGTGCATCAGTTATTTTAACACAATTTAAGTAAAAGGTCAATGGAAATCTCATATTTAATCTTACAATATATGTAAATTTTGTTTTAACCCTTATTCAGCTCGCTCAGATTTTTAAGCTCATAAAACTTGCCCTTTTTAGCCATAAGCTCTTCAAAAGTGCCCGATTCCACACATTCACCGTTTTCCATAACCACAATCTTATTTGCGTCACGTATGGTCGAAAGGCGGTGCGCAACAATAAATGTCGTTCTTCCCTTTATAAGGCTTGACATGGCTTTTTGTACATGATATTCCGAGATATTGTCAAGCGCTGAGGTTGCTTCGTCAAGGATGATTATTTTCGGATCACGCATCAGAGCTCTTGCAATCGAAATTCGCTGTTTCTGACCGCCCGAAAGGTTTCCGCCATGCTCTTCAACCATTGTCTCAAGACCGTCTGGAAGCTTTTCTACAAATTCACGGATATTTGCCATATCTATTACGTGCTGTAATTGTTCTTCGGAATATTTACTTATTCCGTAAAGAATATTTTCACGAATAGTACCGCTGAACATTATAGAATTTTGCGGTACAACCGAAATAAAATGTCTGTACTTCTGCAAATCAAGCTCCTGAATGGGTTTGCCGTCAATTTTAATTTCACCGCCTGTTGCATCAAGAAAACCGATAATCATATTCATTACCGTGGATTTACCTGAGCCTGAACCGCCCACAAACGCTATGCAATCGCCCGGTTCTGCGTTAAAACTTAAGTTTTTGATTACGGTTTTGTCGCTGTCGGGATATTGATACGATACGTTATTAAAATTAACCGTTCCATGTACATAACGCAGGCTTATTTTACCTTCGTTCTTTTCTATACGGTCAGAGATAAGTATTTCAGAAACGGATTTAATTGACTCCGCACCCTTGGCAAATTCGGGATAGACATTTAAAAGTGCCTGAATGTTTCCTGTTATTGTGCTGAAATACGACTGATAAAGCACAACATCGCCGACCGGGATTTTACCTATGTACGCCAAAAATCCCGTAAACAGCAGACAAATTACGCTCATGCATGTACTTACCACCCATGCGATTGAGCCAAACTGTGCCTGTGAATGGTCGAGAAGTAAGCCAGCGAGAGTCATGCGCTTTATTCCGCCCTCAAGCTTGTTGATTTCAGTATTTTCAAGTCCATGTTCCTTTGTCACGGGAATCATTTCAAGCATAGTTGTAATATTAGTAGATAAATTTTCATTTTCACGTCTGAATCTTGAATTTTCTCTGCTCATTTTTTTACGGAACAGTCTTACAACAAGGATGTTCACGGGAATTATTATCATAAAAAACAGCGTTACAATTCTGCTTTTGCTGACAGTGATAGTTGCTGTCACAAGCACCGTAATAATCGAGGGAACAAGTGTCAGCAAAACCTGTCTCAAGAGCTGTTCAATTGATTCAACGTCCCTTATAAATTTTGACTGAAGTGCACCTGATTTAAGCTCATTGTGGAAAGTGATTGCGAGCTGTTGCAGCTTTTTTACCAGCGAGTTTCTGAGTCCCGCGCCGATGTTTCGAAACAGCTTACTGCAATAATCAGAATACCACACATGCGTTATCATGTTCTGAGATATAAGCAAAAAAAGCACTGCCCCGTTTATAAACATTTCATAAACGTGATGCTCGTTGGGATTAGTTGCAATATTTATTACATTTGCAGTCACAAGAGGCATAACCCATATCGGACAATGCTTTATCAAAAATAAAAAGACAGAGATAATAAAAGCCTTGAAGTTACTCTTCAAAAAGCCGCCAAGCAGTCTTGACACCATTTTATCACTGTCTTTTACTCCATCAAAGAAGCTCCTGTAGTCAGGAATGAAATTATCCTTTGCACCGTTTCGTTTTTTCATAACCTTATCCCCCTCGAAATCAGTCGGATTTTTATTAAGTTTTGTCACATTATACGCTTTTAATTTTCAAAAGTCAATACTTTTTTCAAAAATAAAGCATTGATTTTTTAACTGAAAAAATCAATGCTGTTTTGGTTAATAACTCCAAAAATATCAGTCCAATATTTTTTTGGCATAAACTGCAGATAATCTGCACTTATAAGCATATACTGCATTCCGTTATATTCGCCCGAAACGGCATTTTTGTGTGCCATTCCGTGCAGATGACCATACATGACCTTTTTTACACCGTATTCTCTCAAAAGCATGGTCAGCTCATTGTCTTCACCCGTTACCGAGGTGGGCGGATAGTGGGTAAAAACGTATATTTCCTTTGCCTCGCCGTTCATGATGCGCTTTTTCGCTTCCTTTAAGGATAATTCCATTCTCAAAACCTCACGGTCAAATATTTTTCTGTCCTTTGCACTAAAGCCGTCCCACGACGGATGAAGCCATCCACGTGAACCGCACAGCACAATGTCATTATAAACAAATGTATTGTTCTGCATAAAATGGACATCATTAAATCCGTTGTCCTTAACAAAGGCATTAAGCTTGCTCATGGTTGACCACCAGTAGTCGTGATTACCCTTTATAAGGATTTTTCTGCCGCTGAGCTCGCACAGAAACTCAAAATCCTTTTTACTTTCTTCAAGGTATGTAGCCCACGAAAAATCACCCGGTATAACTACGGTATCACCGTCTTTTACGACATGCTGCCAGTTTTCACGGATACGTTCCACATAATTTGTCCATGCGTGCCCGAAAATATCCATCGGCTTATTTATTCCCAAAGGCAGATGTAAATCTGCCATCACATACAAAGACATACTTCCCTCCGATTACACAAATTCCGATATATGCAATTATACCATGCAAAACCGCTTTATGTCAATAAATGAAGGCATTATTAACAAAATAAATAATTATTTTTTTATTTGCTTGACATTAAATTTTTTTAGAGTTACAGTACATGTATAAATTACTTTTGCCTAGTTAAAAAAGACAACATGAATAATGCATTATTAAAAAAAGGGGGAATTTTCATGTCTGCAAAATCGTATGAAATGGATATGTGTAACGGACCTTTGGGAGGAAAAATCATCAGATTTGCTTTGCCGCTGATGTTTTCATCAATGCTTCAGCTGCTTTTTAATGCCGCTGACGTAATCGTGGTAGGACGTTTTGCCGGAAGTGAGGCACTTGCTGCAGTGGGTTCAACCGGATCACTTGTAAATTTGCTTCTTAATTTGTTTGTGGGAATGTCGGTAGGTGCAAATGTAGTTGTTGCACGTGCGTTGGGTGCAAAAAACCGGCACGGCGCAAATAACGCTGTACATACTTCGATTTTGCTGAGTCTTATCGGCGGAGTTATTATAGGTATAATAGGAATGGTTTTTGCAAAACCGCTTTTGAAGCTTATGTCCTTCCCGGAGAATGTCATTGACCTTTCTGCTGTCTATATGCGTGTTTATTTTGCAGGTATGCCCGCAGTTCTTCTCTACAACTACGGCAGTGCGATTTTACGTGCAATAGGGGACACAAAACGTCCGCTGGTTATTCTTCTTTTAGCGGGCATACTAAATGTGGGACTCAATCTGTTCTTTGTCATAAATCTACATATGAGTGTTGCCGGAGTTGCGCTGGCTACAATTATTTCGCAGATACTGTCTGCAGCGCTTGTGCTTCGGTGTCTGGCAAAGGGTTCGGGAATTATTAAATTTGAATTCAAAAAGCTTAAAATGCATAAGCAGAGCTTTTTAAAGATTTTAAAAATCGGTATTCCTGCCGGATTACAGGGAATGGTATTCTCATTCTCAAATATAGTCCTGCAGTCGACCATTAATACATTTGAATCGGACGTAATGGCAGGTAATGCCGCTTCTGGAAATATCGAAGGCTTTATATATGTGGCGATGAACTCGTTCTATCAGGCAGCAATCACATTTACGGGACAGAATATGGGTGCCGGTCAGTATAAGCGTATACCGAAAATTCTGAAATGGTGCTACACATATTGCACAGCTATAAGTATAGTTCTTATCTCGCTGACGGTTGTATTTTCAAGACAACTCCTTGAAATTTATACCTCAAGCGAACCGGTTATTGAGGCAGGAATGATACGACTTAGGTATGTGTGCGGTCCATATGTACTTTGCGGACTTATGGAGGTTTCTCTCGGTGTACTTCGGGGAATGGGACTTTCTCTGCTACCGACAATCGTTTCAATCCTCGGTGCATGCGGTCTGAGACTTTTGTGGATTGCTTTCGTGTTCCCGATGTTTAATACGATTAATGCGGTATATGCAGTTTATCCGGTTTCATGGTCAGTTACGGTTGCTGCGCATGTGGTTTGTATTATAATTTCATATAAGCGGCTTACTGCACGTCAAAGAGCAATTGTTTAAACATGAGGTTGATTAAAACTATTTAAGAAGGTGTTATTATGACTACTAAATCATATGCTATGGATATGTGTAACGGACCATGGGCAGGTAAAATTGTCAGATTTGCTTTACCGCTTATGTTCTCATCAATGCTACAGCTGCTTTTTAATGCCGCTGATATAGTTGTGGTGGGACGTTTTGCCGGAAGTGAGGCACTTGCCGCTGTGGGTTCTACGGGCCCATTGGTGAATCTGCTTCTTACTCTGTTTATTGGTATGTCTGTGGGTGCAAATGTAGTTGTTGCACGTGCTTTGGGTGCAAAAAAACAGCACAGTGCTGACAATGCCGTACATACAGCTATTCTATTTAGCGTTATCGGCGGAATAGTTATAGGTGTAATAGGAATAGTATTTGCAAAGCCGATTTTAAAGCTTATGTCTTTTCCGGAGAATGTCATTAACCTTTCTGCTATTTATATGCGTGTTTATTTTTCGGGTATGCCCGCAGTTCTTCTTTACAACTTCGGGAGTGCAATTTTGCGTGCGATAGGTGACACAAAACGCACGTTATTTATTCTTTTTACGTCGGGTGTACTAAATGTATTACTAAATTTGTTTTTTGTTATAAATCTACATATGAG
>JAXJRQ010000097.1:0-3747 GCA_036310525.1 Clostridia bacterium | reverse complement strand
CTTGGCGGTGACAGCTATTCGCTTAATGGCTATCATGACAGAACAGACGGCGGTTTAAGATGGAATTATTACCGTTGCCGTGCAGAAGGCTCAAATACGCTTGTAATAAATCCGTCAGAAAACAGTGCAATGGATCAGGTATGGGGCAAAAGCTCAACACTTACCGCACAAAACCTTAACGGCGAAAATCCGTCTGCAACAGCAGATATGACGGTTTTATACGCTGATGCAAAAAGTGCGGTTCGTACTCTGCAGCTTACCGATAACCGTAAAAATGCAGAGCTAACCGATGTAATAGAGCTTAACAAGGCTTCGGAAATATACTGGTTTATGCACACAAAAGCAGAAATTTCAATCGCTTCTGACGGTAAAAGTGCATTGCTTACCAAAAACGGAAAGCAGATGAAGGTTGTTCTTTCATCACCGTCAAATGCTGTGTTTACTGAAATGAGCGCAACACCGCTCTCAACAAGTCCACAACCGACAACTCAAAATCCGAACACTGCATATACAAAGCTTGCAATTCATCTGACAAATACCACAAATACGACAATCAAGGTAAAATTTGAACCGCAGTATGAAAAGGACGTGCTTGAAATTTCGGATGACAGAAGTGAGGTTATAAGTGATGATTTTGAGGATAGCTCAATTTATCCGTCATATCCTGCATCGGGAGCAGTTGATTTGGGGTATTTCAAAACAAATGTAAATACACTTTCCGATTACAAGGAAGTAGAAATGGTTCAGCATGGCTACGACAACCGTGCACTTCTGCTTCGGTGGATTATTGACTCGGACGCAGGTCTGACAAGTAAATACGGCGGCGGTGTTAAGCTGCAATCTGATTCGGGAAGCTTTAATCCTTCGGGAATTACAGTGTTTGATTTTTCAATCAAGGTAAATCAGGTATCGGAATTTAAGCTTGAAGCACGCCATAGCGGCAATAAATACTGTAGTTTGTTTACCGCACGTGGAAATCAGTTTGGTCTTGGCGGCGGCAGTGACTTTGTTGCTCTTGCCGATGCAACGGGTGATTATCAGCGCATAAGAGTTGTGCTTGATACAAACAGAAGGGTGCAGATGCTGATAGTAGATAATGAAATTGTTTATTCTGAAGAATATCCCCGAACATGGGATTTTTCAAACAGTGGTCTTTTGCGGTTTAATCTTACCGGCGGAACAGCGTGCAATGTAAATAATATCAATTACGGATATGCATGCAGAGTATATATAGGTGATATGTACTTATATACCACAGACGGATATTCATTCGATAATGTTTTTGCGCACAAGAGCGGTAATTCTTTGAGAGTTGCATGCTTTGGCGGAGAGTTATATAATAACAGCGGCTTTGATGCAAACGTTTTTGGCGCACAATACGAAAGTAATTCACTTTTTGGTGCGGCAAAAAGAGTTTTAAAGCTTAAGGCGCACGAGGAAGAATATATTGCCTTTGACGATTTAAAGAAAAACACGGTATACTATGTGTGGAATGATGCAATGCAACCGTATTTCGGTAAAATACAATAATTACAGGAGGGACGTCTATGAAAAAACGAAAAATACTATCATCGGCAGGTCTTCTGACCTTGTGTGCCATGATAGCTTCGCCGATTGGCGCATCTGCTGAAAAAACAGTCATGAATGACGATTTTCAGGGCTATGCGGCAGGACAGCTTATTCAAAAAGGCGGAAACTATGACCTTGTTTCAGGTTCAATCGGAAACGATGTGCTACAAATTACTGCTGACGGTGAAAACCTGTACATGAAAGGAATGTTCACGGGCGCTTCTGCAAAGAAACAGTATTTCGGAAAGAAAAATGTTGACTTTAAAGGCGGGACGAAAATATCCTTTAGGGTTAATCCGATAAGCGGCAAGGGCACAGATATTACTGTTGAAACAGATGGTTTTGAACGTCTTTCAATCCTGAGGTTTTATGATGGCGCAATATACCTGATGTCGGGCATAAATGAGCGTAGGATAGGCAAGTATGAGGAAAATACATGGTATGACGTAAGCCTTGACATACATGGCATGGTGATGGATGCCAAAATCGGAGAATATTCTCTGACAGTTCCCGTGACACCAAAGCTTGGTGCAAACAAGGATTTATATTTTGTCATGAATAATCACGGCTATAACATAGAGGTCGGATGGGACGATATACGGCTTGAATATGATACTCAGGCGGATAATTCCACGAGCGGTGCGATAGAGGATATTCAGCTGTACGAGCTTAAAGCGGCAATGAAAGGACTTGAGGCGTATAAGGATGGCAGTCCGAGGGTATTTACCGAGGACGGCATACTCATGATGACTGACAGCTTTGATAAGGTCGCATATAAAAACGAGTCAGGCGAGCTGATGCTTCCGACTGAGTTTGTGAATGAGCATTACAAATTAAATTATGAAGATGAATACATTAGCTTAAATAAGGTGGCAAGTGATATGAACAGATTTACATATTATGATGAAAAATATAATAACTGGATTTTGGGTACAAGGATTGATCCCTTTAATGGCGACAGTGCGCTGCAACAGGATCTTTCAAGAAGGATCAGATACCCCAGACCTTCGGGTGAAACAGTTGTCGAGGATATGTTTAAAAACAGAGGCTATAATTCACATCCTCGAATTTTAGCAACAAATGAGGATTTTGAGCGTATTAAGAAGCTTATAGAAACCGATGGGCTTGCGAAGAAGTGGTATGATGAAATCGACAAAGCTGCCGATAAGTATCTTGAATCAAAGGTTGATTATTCAAAAATTACAGTTAAGAAATACGATAAATACAACACCTTTAATCTTGCATTTATGTATAAAATGACAGGCGATACGAAATATGCGGAGGAATTGTGGAAGTATTGCGATGCATTTGTACAGTTTGAGGAATGGACTCTTACAAATACAATAGAAACAGCTGAAATCGCATCTATTCTGGGACTTATTTACGACTGGTGCTATGATTATTTTAATGACAGCCAGAAAACATTAATAAAAAATGCAGTATTTGAGAAAGCTCTTATTCTTGCAGATGCGGTTTACAGAGGCGATTTTATGAACTGCGGTAAAATGGTTACATGGTGGCCGAATTGTGACCATAACTGGAACTTTGTATGTAACGGCGGTTTCGGTATAGCTGCACTTGCATTTGCTGAGTATGACGAAGATTTGGCAAAGAGAATTGTCGGTGCATCAATAAAGGGTATTGAGGGCGCAATGGAATCCTTTGGCGACAACGGCGGCTGGGACGAAGGCCCCGGTTACTGGAAATACGGTACACAGTATCTTTACAGATATTTTGAAGTGCTTGATTCTGCTACTGGTGTAGACTATGGATATATGAATATTCCATATCTGGCACAGACCTCGCTTTTCCCGATGTACACGTCAACCAATAACGGTAAATTCGGATATGGTGACGGCACTCAAGGTCTTATAGATGCCAGTGAGCTGATGTATTCTGGAAAGAAGCTTAAGGACAGAGGCTATGTAAATTTACGTATTATGAATATTGAAGAACAGGGTATGGACGTCAACATAGATGATTTACTTTTCTATACTCCCGATGAGTATGAAAGGGAAACCGATTGGCCGACTGACAGATACTTTGATACTACGGAAACAACGGTATTCAGAGGAAGCTGGAATGATCCGTATTCGACCTATATTGCATTCCATGGCGGACTTAATAACGTAAACCATGGTCATCTTGACATTGGTGAATTCTGCATGGATGCGCTTG
>JAXJRQ010000096.1:0-9845 GCA_036310525.1 Clostridia bacterium | reverse complement strand
GGCCATATTTCAAGTGTTTTTGTATAAGTACTCACTTCAGCTTCAAGTTTTATCAGTTTTGATTTCTTTTCACTTTGCAGTGCAAGCCTTGTTGCAAATTTATTGAATTTTTCATACTCAATCTCTTCTGCTTTTACATCAGCTTCTGCATTTATATATTCTTTAGCTTTAATATCTGCCTGTGTTTCCAGTGTTGATATTTTTTCCAAAGCTTCTTCTGCATCTAAAAGTTCATAATATGCTTTTAAGATTTCACCCTGTTGTTTCTGATGTCTTCCGCCACCAATTTTTCTTTTCGGAACAGACTGTTCATAATCCCAATGCTCGCCTTCTATTTCTTTAATACGTGCATCAATAGCCTGTTCTATACCATCAACTGTTATTCCATCGCTTTCCGAAAAAGCCGTTGTAACCGCATTTGCAATTTCTTGTTTTGCTTCTGTTTTTTTAGCAGCGTCAAGCAGTGTCTCCAATGCATAGTCGCTGTTTTTTTGTGAAGAAAACAGCATTTCGGAATATACACCTTCGCCATAAACCAATACATTTTTCAATATTTCATCAATCGCCGACTGATTGCGCAGTACACCGTTCGGGGTAGATAATGTACATCTTACCTCTGTTCCCCATTCCTTTGAAAGTGAATATGTTCCGTTTTCTGTTTCAAGGGAAATTTTTCCATCAATAAAATCCCCGCGAAAATCACTGTTTTTTATAACAGCCGGAAAATATAAGTCGCAAAAATCACGATTTGAACGTCCGTCTATTTTTACGTTTTGAAATAAAGTTCTCGAAATCAAATTTACAAGCGTGCTTTTTCCGCTTTCATTTTTTCCGTAAATAACATTTATACCGTCTTCAAATGCAATATTTTTATCTCTTATCCCCGCAAACTGGGTGCATGAAATGTTTTTGATTTTCATATCACTTTCCCTCCTTTACGGATTTTAATAACTCATAAGCAAGCTGTGCTTCCTTGGGATTATCAAGTAGTTCCATTAAAAATCCTGCCGAAAAAGAAGTTTCCGGAAATTCTTTTTCAACCAGTTCTTTTGATATTAGCTTACTGAGCGAATAGTCATTATAGGTCCATTCGATAAATCTGTCAAATATACTTTTAAGAATTTCCGTTCTGTTTTCGTATTCTTCAACAGACACCGCACCACTAAGTACAACATCAATAACAGCATTGTCCGGATAATCAGAAAATTCACGCATCAGTATATTCTTCATTTCACCTGCACTAACCGAAATGTTTTTACGTATAAAACGCAAATTTCCTGAAATTATTTTTTTTGCGCATATATTTTTTTGACCGTTTCCGCCCTCGATTTCAAGTATAAAGCATACACCGTCCGTATTGCATGATACATCCGTCTGGACATGTGTTCCGGCATTAAATATCCTTTCAGAGCAAGTGCATAAGTTTTCTTGCAGATTTGCCGGAAACGGTACATGCGTGTGACCTATCAGCCATGCATCTACTTTTATGTTTCCCAGTTCATCTCTCGTCATCAGAAAATATCGTCCTTCATTGTCAATAGTTTCACCCTCAACAGCACCGTGAGCAATTCCTATTCTATATACATTATCAGGTTCGATATTTTCTTCTTTTATCCACTGTAGATTATTTTCTCCCATCTCAGAATGTAGTGACGTACAAAGTGCCGGATATAATACAACAGTTTCATCATTTATATTTAACTCGTATTTTCTGTATTCGCTAATAAGCAAAATATTATCTGTATTTTTCGTAATGTCATCAAAGTATTGCCACAGCTTGGTTTCTCTGTCGTAATAATCATGATTTCCCGGAAGAATGATAACTGTACCTTTAAAATCTACCAAAATATCAAGCAGGGCTTTAACGTCCTTTTTTGATATACTATACGTATTTTCAAACAAATCTCCCGTTATCACAAACAAATCACAAAGCTCGGCATTTGCGCATTTTACCATATCTTCAAAATCGGTTATTCTTGCTATGGATAGTTGTGCTGATTGCTCATGACGTGCATATTTTAACCCGATATGGTTGTCACCTGTCATAAATATCTTTAGCATTTTGGTCCCCTTTCTGCATCATACAAACAATCCCGGAAATATTTTTTATCCGGGATTTTTGATAGTATTTATGGTATTCTTCTTGAAAGCTTTTCCGAATTTTCGGCTCTGAACTGTTCAAATCTGTCTTCTTCAATTGCCTTTCGTATTCTTTCCATAAGTTCATTATAAAAATATAAATTATGCATTACACAAAGGCGCATACCGAGCATTTCTTTAGCCTTGAACAGGTGTCTGATATATGCACGTGAAAAATTACGGCAAGTCGGACAATTACATTCCTCATCAATCGGGCGTGTGTCAAGCTCGTATTTTTCATTTAACAGATTCATTGTACCGTGGCGTGTAAATAAAAATGCATGACGTGCATTTCTTGATGCAATTACACAGTCAAAGAAATCCACACCTCTTGCTACACCTTCAATGATATTTGAAGGTGTACCCACGCCCATAAGATACCTTGGTTTATCGTACGGTGCATACGGTAAAACCTCATCAAGAATGTGATACATAACCTCCGTACTTTCACCAACGGCAAGTCCTCCAATTGCATAACCAGGCAAGTCGAGCTCTGCAATACGTTTCATATGGTCAATACGTATATCGTCATATGTTCCGCCCTGATTAATGCCAAAGAGTAACTGTTCCTTGTTGATGGTATCATCAAGTGAATTTAGTCTTTTCATTTCATCCTTACAGCGCACAAGCCAACGATATGTTCTGTCAACCGACTGCTTTACGTAATCATAACCTGCAGGATTTTCTATACATTCATCAAAAGCCATCGCAATAGTTGAACCAAGATTTGATTGTATCTGCATGCTTTCTTCCGGACCCATAAAGATTTTATGACCATCTATATGTGAACGAAATTCCACGCCTTCTTCTGTGATTTTACGAAGTCCTGCAAGTGAAAAAACCTGAAAACCGCCACTGTCGGTAAGTATAGGTCTATCCCAGTTCATAAATTTATGAAGTCCGCCAAGATGTTTTACGACCTTGTCTCCCGGACGTAGATGCAAATGATATGTGTTGCACAACTCTACCTGGCATCCCAACTCCTTCAAATCAAGCGAGGATACTGCGCCTTTTATAGCTGCAATTGTTCCGACATTCTGAAAAACAGGTGTTTGCACTACACCGTGTACGGTGCGGAATTCTCCTCTTCTTGCTTTACCGTTTGTATGAAGTATTTTAAACATTTTGTTTTCCTTTATCCTTTTTAATATACGTTTATTTTTTGCTGATAAACATTGAGTATACAATAATGATACATCACAGTTTCATTATCGAATAAACATAGCATCGCCAAATGAGAAAAATCTGTATTTTTCCTGTACTGCTTCGTTATAAGCATTCAAGACATTTTCGCGTCCTGCAAGAGCGCTTACAAGCATAACGAGCGTTGATTCAGGCAGGTGAAAATTAGTTATAAGTGCATCAATAACATTAAACTCTTTTCCCGGATATATAAATATATCTGTCCATCCTGTCTTTTCGCTCAAAATACTATTTTCCGCTCCAACGGTTTCAAGCACCCTCGTAGCCGTAGTTCCAACAGAAATTACTCTTTTTCCCGATGCCTTTGTTCTATTTACAAGCTCTGCTGTTTCTTTTGACAAAACATAAAATTCCGAATGCATTTTATGCTCACTTATTTCATCAGCTTTAACCGGTCTGAAGGTTCCGAGCCCTACATGGAGTGTCACGTATCCGATATTTACACCTTTATTTCTTATTTTTTCCATAAGCTCAGGCGTAAAATGCAATCCGGCAGTTGGTGCTGCAGCACTCCCCGGATGTTTTGCATATACCGTTTGATAACGGTCTTTATCCTCAAGTTTTTTTGTAATATACGGTGGCAGCGGCATTTCTCCAAGTCTGTCAAGGACTTCTTCAAAAACACCCTCGTATTCAAATTTCACAAGTCGGTTTCCGTCATTTATTACCTCAAGGATTTCTGCTTTAAGCTCGCCGTTTCCGAAAACAAATCTTGCCCCCGGCTTAGCTTTTCTGCCGGGCTTAAGAATAACTTCCCATGTATCAAGTGTATGCTTATGCAGAAGCAAAAACTCTATTGCACCGCCCGTTTCTTCCTTCACGCCATACAACCGTGCCGGAAGTACCTTTGTATCGTTAAGTATAAGCGTATCGCCTTCATTAAGCATGTCGGCAATATCATAAAAATGCTTATGTTCAATTTTACCGTTGTTTTTATCCAAGACCATCAACCGTGAGTTACTTCTCACGGCTAACGGTTCCTGTGCAATCAGCTCCTGCGGTAAATCGTAGTAAAAATCTGATGTTCTCATTCATCTTCCTCTGTATCGTCAGTTTTTTCGGGTATTTCTATCTTTTTCATTGTGTTTATAATACCTTCCGCAATACCCTGTGCGGCTTTTTGCTGATAGCTTTCTGTACACATTTTAGCTACTTCATCCTCATTTGAAATGAAGCCAACTTCAATAAGTACAGCAGGCATCACACAGCGTTTGGTAACCGCATGATCGGCCGTCTTAACGCCTCTGTTTTTTGCTTCCATGTGATACAGCATTCTGCTGAGGATATTTTTTGCTAACACTGAACTTGTTGTTCCGTAATTATCCTCGTTATTTAATTCGGAATAATACACCTCAACACCATTAGCTTCGGCATTTTCAGCAGAATTTATATGTATACTTGCAAACAAAGCCGCATTACGTTCATTCGCCTGTCTTGGTGGCTCTGTAAGCTCAAGATAAACATCTTTTGTTCTGGTCATTTCAACTTTATAACCTCTGCTTACAAGTATTTCTTTGACCTTTTTGGCGATAGATAAAGTAAGGTCTTTTTCGTATACCGGTTCTTCATCAAGCATACCTACTGCACCGCTGTCTTTTCCACCGTGACCTGAGTCCAGAATAATCAGTCTGTCTGACGAAGGCGCAGCAGACCATTTTGGTGTTGGCTTAGGCGTTGGTTTCGGTGTGGCTGTAGGCTTTGCCGTCGGTGATGCAGACGGTTTTGGTGTTCTTCCTGGTTTTGGTGTAGCTGTCGGTTTCGGTGTAGCTGTTGCCGGTGTTGCTTTTGTGGTTTTTACCGTTATTTCAATATCAGTATCAGACACTTTTTCCACATCATACGACGAGATACCGGTATCAATATCAATAACAACTCTTGCTCTTTCAGCGTCTGCACCAAGTCTTATCCCTGCAACACCATCTACATCATCTATCTCCAGATCAGCAAGATGCCCCATTTCAAATCCCGGAATATCAAGCACTACCCTACTTGGTTGTGTCATTTTAAAATCAGAGTAATCATTTATATTTGTACTGCCCTCTACAAGCACGGCAATTGAATTACTACCCTTAACGGTATATGAAACATTTTCTATTATTTTTTGAGTTTCAGGCTCTGTAGTAGGCGTCGGAGTCTGTGCCAATGAAAAATCATATTCAGGTGAATTAACAAGAATTGTTTCATGCTCGCTCACAAAATTCACATCGACACCAATGGTTTCACTTATAAACCTTACAGGAACCATGGTTTTTGTTTCTCCGCCTGCTTTACTGATTAATTTGGGCACAACATTATCAGGGATAGAATGTTTTTTTCCGTTTACATATGCCAGATTATCGTTTATATACATTCTGATATATGTATTTCCGTATTCAACCTCTACCTTCTGTTCTGAACCTTCATAGCTGACTTTTGCGCCCATTTCCTCGAAAATTTCACGTATAGGTACAAGAGCTCTGTCATTGAAAATAATAGGCGGCATGGGTAATTCATTAAGCTTTTTGTTGCTGACAACAAGGTTGAAAACCGAACCCGTATATTCATGCATTTTCCCGTCATATTCAAGCTTCATGCTCTCTGCCGACATTACAGGCACAGCATTGGAAAAGAACATTACACATAACAGCAAAAATATCTGCAGCTTTTTCATAACTTTACTCCTTTACATATTTTTTTAATTAATTCATTCTGGAAATGGCAATCCGAAATGCTCATATGCAAGCTTTGTTGCACATCGGCCTCTTGGTGTTCTTGCTATAAACCCAAGCTGTAAAAGATACGGTTCATACACATCTTCAATAGTGTTGGGCTCTTCGCCTATTGTTGCGGCAAGAGTATCAAGACCTACAGGACCGCCACCAAAACTTTCAATCATTGTTTTTATCATACGGCTGTCTATTATATCAAGTCCAAGCTCGTCCACTTCCATCTGCTTCAAAGCATCGGCGGCAACCTGCCATGTAATGACACCGTTATGCTTCACCTGAGCAAAATCACGCACACGCTTCAGAAATCTATTGGCAATTCTCGGCGTTCCTCTTGAACGTGATGCAATTTCCGCCGCTCCTTCTTCGTCAATTTCGACATCAAGTATTCCTGCATTACGAACTACTATTGATTTAAGTTCGTCAGGCGTATATAGTTCAAGTCTTGAAATTACACCAAATCTGTCTCTTAAAGGTGCTGTAAGAAGTCCTGCACGGGTTGTTGCACCAATTAATGTAAATTTAGGTAAATCAATTCTGATTGATTTTGCTGCAGGTCCCTTGCCTATAATTATATCAAGCGCATAGTCTTCCATGGCAGGATACAGAATTTCCTCTACAGTTCTTGACATTCTGTGTATTTCATCAATAAACAAAATATCATGTTCTGATAAATTAGTAAGTATCGCCGCTAAATCGCCTGCTTTTTCTATTGCCGGACCTGATGTTATTCTGATATTTACACCCATTTCCTTAGCAATAATTCCCGCAAGAGTTGTTTTTCCAAGTCCCGGAGGGCCATACAGCAACACATGATCAAGTGCTTCTTTTCTTTCAATTGCAGCTTTTATGTATATTTCAAGATTATTTTTTGCCTTTTCCTGTCCGACGTATTCACTAAGGCTCTGCGGACGAAGTCCAACCTCGATATCCGCATCCTCGCTTATAAATCCGCCGCTTACAAATCTTTCATCCTCGTCAAACAAAGCTTAACCTCCTAAAACAACTTCATAAGTGCCTTTTTAATAATATCTTCTACGCTTAAAGAACCATCAACACCACTCACTGCTTTTTTCGCATCCTGCGGTGAATAACCAAGTGCAACTAATGCAGAAACAGCTTCACTCATACTGTCGGTAGAAGGAATTTCGTCAGCCACAACATCGTATGCACCAAGGTCAAGATCTTCATTTTTAATCTTATCCCTTAATTCAAGAATTATTCTTTGTGCGAGCTTAGGCCCTACACCCTGAGCTTTTGTAATCGTTTTAACATCATCAGTTATAACTGCCGCCGCAAGCTGCGAAGGTGTTGCCGCAGATAAAATAGATAATGCGGCTTTGGGGCCTACCCCATTTACAGATAGTAATGTCAAAAACATGCCATGTTCTTCACGAGTCTTAAATCCGTATAAAATCTGTGCATCCTCACGAACATGAAGATATGTGTACATCAACACTTCGCTATTCATTTCTATTCCTAAATCCTGTACGGTTGCAGTCGAAGTGAATATTTTATAGCCGACTCCGTTTGCATCCACCACAACAAAATCCGTATCCTTATGCACAAGTGTTCCTTTTATATAATAATACATTTCTTTTCTCCCGGTAATTTAAAACTTATCCAATATAATTATAGCTTATTTTTAGATTTGTGTCAACCAAAACACGCCTGTCAAAATTTATTGTAAGAACCATGTTATATACTTGTAAGATTAATATTTATAACGTAAAAAACCGCTTCTTTAAACTGCTACGGTTAAAGAAACGGTTTTATATAAAATTATTTACATTCAAGAATTTTTTCGATACTTGCAAGCTTTACACATATTGTAAGTATTTTACATGCAAGAGCAAGTTCGTCATTTGAAGGATACGTAGGCGCAATTCTTATGTTTGAATCCTTGGGATCCTTACCATAAGGATATGTTGCACCTGCTCCGGTAAGTGTTACGCCTGCATCTGCACACATAGAAACAACCTTCTTTGCACATCCGTCCATTGTGTCAAGTGCAATAAAGTATCCGCCCTTCGGATTTGTCCATGTTGCAACGCCTGTCTGTGAAAGTTCGCTGTCAAGGATATTAAGAACTGTTTCAAATTTCGGTCTCAATACAGCCGCATGCTTTTTCATATGCTCAAGCATACCATTGAAATCCCCGAAAAATTCCGAATGTCTTAATTGGTTAAGCTTATCGTGTCCGATAGTCTGGATTGTCATCTGCTTCTTAATAAAATCAAGGTTTGCCTTAGATGCAGAAATTGCAGCAATACCCGAACCCGGGAATGTTACCTTTGAAGTTGAGCAGAATTTGAATACAATATCAGGATTTCCTGCTTTTGCACATTCCAACAGAATTTCAAGGATATGGTCCTGCTTTTCTTCTTCATCATAAAGATGATGTATGCAATAAGCATTATCCCAGTAAATTCTGAAATCTTCTGCTGCAGGCTTCAGGTTTGCAAAACGTCTTACAACTTCATCGGAATATGAAATACCTGAAGGATTTGAGTACTTAGGAACACACCATATACCTTTTACTGTCGGGTCGTTATTGACGTATTCCTCAACCATATCCATGTCAGGACCATCGTCATTCATTGGAATATTTATCATTTCAGCACCGAAAAATTCAGTAATTGCAAAATGTCTGTCGTAACCAGGAACAGGACAAAGAAACTTTACTTTGTCAAGCTTTGCCCATGGAGTTGAACCCATTACACCATGCGTATATGAGCGTGCAACTGTATCGTACATAACATTAAGACTTGAGTTTCCGTATATAATAATATTATCAATGGGACATTCTATCATTTCGCTTAATAATCTTTTCGCCTCTACGATACCATCAAGAACACCGTAGTTTCTGCAGTCTATCCCCTGTTCACAAGTGAGTGCATGCGAGGATGCGAGTGTATCAATCATTCCCATGGATAAGTCAAGCTGTTCAATATTGGGCTTTCCTCTCGACATATCCAATTTCAGATTTTTAGCTTTCATTTCATCATACTGCTTCGAAATACTGTCTTTTAATTCAAGAAGTTCAGCTTTCGACATCTCGGTATATAACATACTTAACATACTCCTCTCAATTTATATCACATTATATTATATTACAAACTGCACAAATATTCAAGTGGCGTTTATAATTTTTGTCGAAAATAACAAGGAGCGGTCATAAAAATGACCACTCCTTAGAGATTTTATTTAATTTCTTCAATGACCTTTGCGTAGGCATCGTTAATCGGCATATTATTTTTGATTGCAATTTCTTCAATATCTTTATATACCGGCTTTATTCTATCTATTCCGTAACCAGAATATGTCTTGACCTTCACATCACCATACTTGGTCTGCTTTGTTTCGGTAACAGGCTTCATACTGTAGGTCATATACGAAGTACGACGTACACTTGTTGCTGTTGTTAGTCTTAACATAATTACCGCCAAATCGTCTGCTACTTGATTATCGCATATACATGTAAGCTTTATGCCGTGACGGCTCTGCGACATCTGAATAGCTGATGTATAAACTTCGTCTGCTCCCTGCTCTGATAAACGATTCTGAACAAAGCTGATTGCTTCTGCGGTCATATCATCCACTATACATTCAAGCGCTGTTGTTTCGCTGTTTGCACCCGTTGAAATAATTTCACCCCAGAAAGCTCTAAGGCAATTAGGTGCAGTGAATTTTTCCTTACCGATGCCGCAACCTATTTTCTTCACAACCATTTTGGGCATATTTTCAAATTCTTTTACAAACCACTTAAGAACAGCCGCACCAAGTGTTGTGCATAAT
>JAXJRQ010000095.1:0-2172 GCA_036310525.1 Clostridia bacterium | reverse complement strand
GCAAAAACCTTGCTTAAGGATGACTTCAGCGTTTACGCAACAGGTGATTTGTCGACAAGCGAGTGGAAGATGTTTAACGATACTGCCAATCATAGCCCTGTTGTTGATATGGCGGATATGAAGCTTGTTAAGGTAACGAACGACTTCCCGACGAAGCAAAAGCTCAGCGAAGAGATAGACTATGACAAGGATAACGTGTACTATGCAAGCTGGGTTCAGAGCCTGAACCGATTCAGTGGAAATAGTTCAGAAACGCTCAAAACAGGATTTTTAAATATAAATAACGCCAGTGAAACAAAGGATGCGGCCAATTCTGTTTTTCTCTGGCAGGGGGATGATAAAACAGCATATCCGAATGTTAAATTTTCAGGTAGTTTTTCAGATTCAAAGTTAAAATATGAAACCATAAGCTCTTCAAGCGATAAAGTTGTCGAGAAAGACGTTCTGTATAACGTGCTTATGAAAATCGAAACTCATGAGACAGATAACGACAAAATCGAAATAAACTTTTGGAGAGCGGATCAGGCGTCACCTAAATTATATAAAGAAACGGTGGAGCAGTCCAAAACCGGAAAGTGCGAATACTTTGGTTTTTTCGCCGGCAAAAATGTTGAGGCGTATTTCGGGAACCTCAAGGTGATAAAGTGTTCTGATGAAAACAAGACCGATGCCGAAGCTGTCTATAAGGCGATGAAAGGCCTTAAGTTCGGTGAGATTCCTTCAAAAATAACCAAAGGTACAACAAGCATAACACTTCCGGTCGCTTCAACTTCAAACGATGCTGCAAGCGTAAGCTATGCTCCCGCTAATGAAAAGTTGATAGAGGCTGACGGAAGTGTTAAGACTCCCGGGGTTGACACAATGACATCTGTAAAAGCCACTATTTCTAAGGGCGCAATATCATTTGAGCTTTATATGCCGCTAAGCATCGAAGGCTCGGCAAAGACCCTGCTTAAGGATGATTTTAATTATACGGATTTAAAAAATACTAACTGGACTAAACTGAATAACATGTCTAACGGTCAGAAAATTGTCAAACAGGCGGGCATAAATCTTATTGATTTTGAATACAAAGTTGCTGCGGCTCGAAAGCTCGATACTCCCATAAATATGGACAGTGAAAATGTGTATTATGCGAGCTGGGTTCAGAGCCTGAATGAAATCGCCGCCGACAGTACCAAGACCCTTAAAACCGGATTCGCAAATATAGTTGATAGTAAAGAAGACGGAAACGCGAGAACGGTTTTAGCGTGGATCGGTCAGGGAAAAGATAATGTTCCTACTGCTGACTATCCGACTGTTAAATTATCATTACAAAAAAACTTTTCTGCAGACATCAGCACATCCGACAGCAGAATCAATGTCGGAACTCTGTATAACGTGCTGATGAGAATAGAAGCGCACAGAGATGATACGACTGATAAAATACAGGTTAAATATTGGCCGGTAGGCTGTGCGGAGCCGCTTAACTGGAACGGAGAAAAATCGGAAATAGCAACCGGAATAAGAGAATATTTTGAAGTACTCCCGGGAAGCGTAGAAGCATATTTCGGAAAGCTGAATGTTGAAGTGTATGAGAATGGTGATGCCGATGAACTTATCGATAGTGTTAAAAATTATGTAAAATCCACGGATACAACAGCAGACGCACCCAATGTTGATGGAAACACCGCTGTGATACCTGACGGAGTTGTTTATAATTCTGCGAAAAATATGCTCAAACTGAAAAACAGCATATATCTGAAAGAGGTTGCTCTTCTGGATAAGACTGATGTTTACACAAGAACGGTTAAAACCCCTTTGGTCGGAAATAACGCAGTTGTTAAGCCCGTGTTTGCAAATGACACCGCAGCTTCAATAACCGGGAAGAAATACCTTACCGCATTTGTTGTGTACGGTGCAGACAATGCTGTTGAGCAAATTGCCACATATATCTTGAATTCTGAGGATGTAGTTGCAGGCAGTTCATACGGAAAAGGCTTGACTATAAATAACATTTCCGAAAATGCGAGCTCGTACCGTGTATTCGTGTGGGACGCGGACACTCTTGCACCGGTTATAAATGATATTACTCTGAAAAACAATATGATAATAAACTATTAAGATTGTGAGGAAGAACAAGTGACAGCGAAAACAGTAAAAAAAGCGGAAACAGCCGCAGAGAAAAAGCTT